>JAZRCU010000086.1:0-1750 GCA_045659965.1 Faecousia sp. | reverse complement strand
GAGAGAACAAAGCGGATTTTGGGACGGTTTCATGGCATCGGCGCTAACTGTGTTGCCGCTTTGTTGGGTACGGTTACACCATTCTGCTCCTGTTCATCTATTCCTCTGTTTATCGGGTTCACAAGTGCTGGCCTGCCCCTGGGCGTTACTTTCTCTTTTTTGATTTCCTCACCGATGGTGGACCTGGGTAGCCTAGTGCTGCTTATGAGCATCTTCGGATGGAAAGTCGCAGTTGTCTATGTGCTGCTGGGCCTTGTGATTGCCGTGGCAGGCGGCACGTTGATTGAAAAACTCCATCTCGAGGATCAGGTAGAAGAATATATCCGCAAAGGAAAAGCAATTGAAGTAGCCCAGGAAGAATTGCATTTTAAGGATCGTTTGAAATATGCATGGGAACAGGTTATTTCTACTGCTAAAAAAGTGTTCCCCTATGTGCTGGTGGGTGTCGGTGTCGGCGCATTTATCCACAACTGGATTCCCGAAGAATTTGTTGTGAAGCTGTTGGGCGGCAATAATCCTTTAGGTGTTGTGATTGCTACCGTTGCTGGTATTCCCATGTATGCTGACATTTTCGGCACGATCCCCATTGCGGAAGCCCTGCTTGCCAAGGGTGCGCTACTGGGCGTTGTCCTCTCCTTTATGATGGGAGTTACCACACTCTCGTTGCCCTCTATGATTATGCTACGTAAAGCTGTGAAGCCCAAGCTGCTGGGCATTTTCATCCTAATCTGCACATTGGGAATCATTCTTGTTGGATATTTCTTTAATTTCGTTCAACCCATCATTCTATAAAGCATTACTTAGGAGGTTTTGATATGACATTTTTCAATTTTAGAAAACAGAAAGAAGAGAAATCTGGTTGTGGCTGTAGCTGTAGTTGCTCTACAAGTGCGGTAGGAAACGTTGCAGACATCTGCTGCGGAGAAGCGGTAGACGGAATTTGCTGCATCAAGGTGCTTGGCTCTGGCTGCAAGAGCTGCCATGCTCTGCTGGAAGCAACCAAGGCAGCGGTAAAAAACATGCGAGTTTCCATAGAGGTAGAATATGTGACCGATATGGAAAAGATTATGGAGTACGGCGTTATGAGCATGCCTGCTCTGGTGGTCAACGAAAATGTGGTTTCAATGGGCAAGGTGCTGAAAGCCGCCGAGGTGGAAGCACTGCTGCACAAGCTGGGGTATTGATATGAAAAAAATCGCGTTTCTCTGTGTCCACAATTCCTGCCGCAGTCAGATTGCGGAAGCATTGGGCAAATATCTGCGTGGCAACGAGTTCGAATTCTATTCTGCTGGCACAGAAACAAAACCGCAAATCAACCAGGATGCGGTACGGTTAATGAAGGATCTCTATGGGATCGATATGGAGCAGACACAATATAGCAAAACAATTGATAAAATCCCCGAACCCGATATTGTGATTTCCATGGGCTGCGATGTGGGCTGTCCCTACATTGGCAGACCTTTCGATGATAACTGGGGCTTGCCTGATCCTACGGGCCAGAGCGATGAAGTGTTTATTGAAGTCATTGAGCAGATTGCAAACAATATTAAAAATATAACAGCGCATCGCTTTTGATTCGTGTGCAAACCAGCCGCCGACCATTTGGTCGGCGGCTGTGCTTATATTGTCATGTTGGGGGCAAAATGTGGTTATTTTCAAAAGTAGTATGCGAGTAGTACGAATGGGGCAAACCTGTTGCAAAGGGTGGTATAGTGTTGCATAGCCGTGATAAATAACGAAAACAAAAATT
>JAZRCU010000085.1:0-3198 GCA_045659965.1 Faecousia sp. | reverse complement strand
CGCAGCCCTGTTCCCTTCTCTGATTTTTATGATACTGTGGAAGGTGTCTACGATCACTTCATCGGTAGAAGCGTCCAAGGCGGCACCTTTATGCCCTTGCTTGTAAAGCAGTGGGCGGATAAACGCGCATAAGAAAAGGCGGTGTCCAAAAGGACACCGCCTTCTATTTATTTTGTTCGCATCTGCAGTTCCATATTTTTCAAGGTGACAGTAGTGCCGGCAGGAACAGACTTGGTAATAAAGGCGCTGGAGCCTACTACGCAATCTGCGCCGATCTCGGTATCGCCTCCCAAAATAGTGGCATTGGCATAAATGGTCACATTGTCCCGAATGGTGGGATGCCGCCGAGTACCCCGTAAGTTCTGGCCGCCACGGGTAGATAAGCCGCCCAAGGTCACACCTTGGTAGATCTTCACATTGTCTCCGATCACTGTAGTCTCACCGATGACGATGCCTGTGCCGTGGTCAATGAAAAAATATTTGCCGATAGAAGCACCGGGGTGAATATCAATACCTGTCATACTGTGGGCATATTCTGTCATCATTCTGGGTATCATAGGTACCTGAAGCTGATACAGCTCATGGGCCAGACGATACACAGTAATGGCAAACAGGCCGGGATAGGAGAAGATCACTTCTGCTTTTCCGGTAGCAGCCGGGTCACCGTCATAGGCCGCCTGCAGATCTGTCTGGATCATCTGGCGGATCTTGGGGATCTGTCCTAAAAAGGTCAGGCAAATATTACCGGCCTTTTCCTTATCCCCTTCCAGCACCCGGGAAACCTGCCCGGTGAGGTTATACATCACATCCTCAATGAGCATGGACAGGTTATGCTTGGCATTATAAATGCGGTAATTCTTCTCCCGAAAATATCCCGGGAATACGATCCGACGCATTTTTTCGATCACGTCGATCACAATATCCTTATCCGGCTGCAAAGCCCATTCCATCCGGTCAATATCTCGATGAAGCTGATAATCTTCCAGGATGGTGTCTACCACCTGTTCAATTTGCTTTTCCAGTTCCACTCCGGTTTCCCCCTCTGGTTTCATTACTTTGTTTTATATCATATGCCCAGAGGAAAGTCAACGTCCCGTTGACAAAACCATAGCTCCCGGGTTATAATCTGGATACATTTATCAGGAGGTCGTTCTATGGGAAACATCTACACATCTATCTCCCAGCTGGTGGGAAATACCCCCCTGCTACAGCTATGCCAGCTAGAGCAAACAACCGGATCGACCTGTAAGATCCTTGCTAAGCTGGAGCGTTTTAATCCTGCCGGCTCTGCCAAGGATCGGATCGCCCTTTCCATGATCGAAGAAGCGGAAAAGGACGGCTCTCTTTTGCCCGGCGGCACCATTATCGAGCCTACCTCAGGCAACACCGGCATCGGTCTTGCCGCCCTGGCAGCAGCCCGGGGCTATCGCTGCATCATCGTCATGCCCGATACCATGAGCATCGAGCGGCAGCAGCTGATGATCGCCTATGGCGCGCAGCTGGAGCTGACCCCCGGCAGTCTGGGGATGCAAGGGGCGATAGAAAAGGCAAAAGCCCTTTCTCAGCAGATCCCCGGCAGCATCATTGCCGGACAATTTGATAACCCCGCCAACCCCGCCGCCCACAAAGCCTCCACAGGCCCGGAAATCTGGAACGACACCGATGGCAACGTGGACATCTTCGTAGCTGGTATCGGCACTGGTGGCACTGTGACAGGTGTTGGCGAATACATGAAGAAAAAGAATTCCAACATTCAGATCGTAGGTGTAGAGCCTGCCAAATCTCCCTTGCTGACCCAAGGCTATGCCGGCAGCCACGGCCTGCAAGGTATTGGGGCAAACTTTGTGCCCACCGTCCTAAATACCGGGATACTGGACGAAGTATTGGCGGTCACAGAAGAAGAAGCTTATGCCGCTGCCCGGCAGCTAGCTTCCAAAGAGGGCATTCTGGTGGGCATTTCCTCCGGTGCAGCCCTCAGCGCTGCTTTGACCTTAGCAAAGCGGCCGGAAAATGAAAACAAGACCATCGTGGTCTTACTGCCGGACACCGGAGAGCGGTATCTTTCCACCTCTATGTTCCAAGGATAACAAAACCCCCAAAAGCAACATTGCTTTTGGGGGTTTATCATTTAATCTTCCACCCGGCTGATCTTAGCGCCTAGGTTTGTAAGCTTCTGGATGATGTTCTCGTAGCCGCGCTCCACAAAGTGGATATTTCGCACATAAGTAGTGCCCCGGGCTGCAAGTCCGGCAATGATAAGGGCCGCGCCTGCACGCAGGTCCTTTGCCGTTACCTCAGCGCCCTCCAGATATTCCCGGCCAGTAACCATGGCAGTCTTGCCATTGATAATAATATCCGCGCCCATACTTTGCAGCTCTGTACAATAGCCGAAGAAACGGGTCTCGTACACGCTTTCTGTCAAGCGGCTGACACCGCTGGCCAAAGTCATACACACGCAGATCTGCGCCTGCATATCTGTGGGGAATCCGGGATAAGGACGGGTTTTTACGGTGGTGTAACGTAGACGTCCCTCCGACTGGATCCGGATGGCATCGTCATAGTTAATGATCTTAGCACCCATTTCCTGAAGCTTAGAGGTGATACAGTCCATATGCTTGGGGATCACGTTCTTCACCAGCACATTACCGCCGGCAGCAGCCACCGCCGCTAAATATGTACCCGCCTCGATCTGATCGGGAATAATGGCATAATTGCCGCCGTGGAGCTTTTCCACACCCCGGATCTTCACAGTATCTGTACCGGCACCGGGGATGCGCGCACCCATGGTATTTAAGAAGTTCGCCAAGTCCACAATGTGGGGCTCTTTGGCTGCGTTTTCAATCACAGTCTGACCGGGAAGCAAGGTCGCTGCCATAATGATGTTAGCTGTTGCGCCAACACTCACCACGTCCAGGCTGACACGATTACCCTGCAAGCCCTGCTGGCTGGCAAACAGCTTCACATGCTCCTCATCATCCTCCACCTCAGCACCCAGAGCACGAAAACCCTTCAGATGCTGGTCATTGGGGCGGGATGCAAAGTTACAGCCGCCGGGCCGCGCCACATCTGCCTGACCAAAACGGCTCAGCAGAGCGCCCATCAAATAATAGCTGGCCCGCATCTTCTTTACCAAAGAAGGTTCGGGATTTGTCTTGTTTACCGAAGTACAGTCCAGCACAACTGTACCGGATGCTTCAC
>JAZRCU010000084.1:0-6738 GCA_045659965.1 Faecousia sp. | reverse complement strand
TGATATTACTGATTGCTGCAGATGCTGACCCGGTATTGTGGCGGCAGATCGGCGCGGATGCTATGTTATATGTACCGATGTGGGAAGAAGAACTGATTGCAAATGCCCTTGTCGGGCATCAAAACCCCATGGGAGGTCTGGCTGAGACGGTAACCTTGGATGAGAGCGAGGATCCGGAAAGCGCCTACTGTGCTGCTGTGGCGGCAGGAGAAGATATAACCTATAAGCAGAATGTAGCATATCCTTTGGGCTGGGGTCTGCACTATACAACGTTTTCTTATAGCGCACCGACGCTGACAGAGGAAAAGGGCTCTGTGACAATTGCGGCAGATGTGACCAATTCCGGAGCTGTATCTGGCAAGGAAATTTTACAGGTATATGCCGTAGATCCGCAAAGAAAACTGACACTTGCAGGGTTTGCAAAGACGGATGTGCTGGAGCCGGGAGCGAAGGAAACTGTTACTGTTACAATGACGACAGAAAAAATGGAAGCGGGTATCTACTGTCTTGTGATAGCTGCCGATGCCCATGAAGCGGCAAATCATTATTTGGCATTTTTAGGTCACACCCCGGAAACTACAGAAAATAAGATGGATGGCGCCGGAGATCCTACAATGGCGATCCGGTGGACCTATCCCGGCCATTCTCAAAGCAGTATAAAATTGCAACAGGATCGCTCTGTTGCGCCTGTGATGGGGGCGAAAAACGGAATAAAGTTGATCGAGCTGCAAGGGGTCAGCTTTGACGCGCCCCAGTGGCAGCAGCTGTTAGATCAGCTGAGTTTTCTGGATATGGTATCTATGGTAGCAGATGGCGGACTGTATCTGCCTGGTGTAGCATCTGTAAATGCCCCCGGCTGCGCTGTAGATAGCGGTGTCGACGGGCCTTTGGAAAGAGAAAATACATCTTCTATGCAATTGCTGCCGGAAACCACGTGGAACTGCGATCTTGCCTACCAGTGCGGCAAGTTGGCAGGCGATTGGTATTTGGCACATCAGGTATATCTGGTACGGCAAAACCAGCAAAGCGCGGATTACGGCGCAGATCCCTATATCATCCAAGCCTTGCAGAATGGAATGATTAAGGGCATGGCGCAATGCGGTGTTGCTGTAGCCAATACTGGCGAATGTTCTCCTGCCTTTGGTAACTGGCAAGGTCAGCTGTCACAGATGAGTATTTGTCAGGATCTGAATTATTTGCCGGCTCTTGCAGCGCTTCTTGAAAAGAAAACGGATGTTGATACATTGTGGGCGCTGCGGGATGCTTGTCATCGAAATTTATATGCTTTGGTCAATTCTGCGGCCATGAATTCTATGGGTGCAGACACCGAGGTGACTGTAAAAGTGCCGACAGTGGTGATGATCGGAATGATGGTGAGCCTGCTGTTTTGGGGCGCGATGATTGCGTTTGCTGTGCTATGGGGCAAAGGGAAAGTGAATTGGAAAAATACCCAAGAGTATCTGGATTTTAAGCAACTGCGCAAATGATTTCGTTGCAAACAAAAGGGATATGTGGTATAATCAATTTGTAAATAAATATAAGGAGGCATTATGATGAATCAATTTGGATATGGATATAATTACTATGATTATATGCCGGATGTTCAGGCTTCTTCAGGTGTTGAGGCTGGCGCGGTGGTCGGTATTTTCATGGGACTTATGTTGGCCTTTTATTTGTTTGTGCTTGCGATCGGTGTTGTGTTTTATATTTTGCAGTCATTGGGCGTATATACTGTAGCCAAGCGCCGTGGTATTGGCAAGCCTTGGCTTGCTTGGATCCCCTTGGGCGATGTTTGGATCATTGGCAGTATTTCCGATCAATATCAGTATGTAAAGCTGGGGAAAATCACAAACCGCAGAAAAGTGTTGCTGACTCTTTATATTTTGGAGCTGGCAGCGTTGGCGCTGATTTTCGGTAGTGTGCTTGGCACCATCGTCAATGCAGCTTTCTCTAATGGGGGCGCGGCAGTCTTGGGTGTTGGCGGCATGCTGTTGGGTTATATTGTTTTGATCGGCCTTGTGATCGCTTTGGCTGTGATGCTGTATATCGCGCTGTACGATATTTTCCGTTCCTGTAACCCGGACAGTAGCGTGGTATTTTTGATTTTGAGCATTTTGTTCCCGGTGACCTTGCCGTTCTTCCTGTTCTGCAACCGGAAGAAAGATGAGGGTATGCCTCCTCGTAAGCAGGCGGTAATTGAGGAATTGCCGGAAGAACCTGTTGTGGAAGAGGTTGTCGCAGAAGAGGTTGTCGTGGAAGAGCCTGTAGAAGCGCCTATCGTGGAAGAAACTACAGAAGAATAATAAAGAGAGCCTTTGGGATCATCCCAAAGGCTCTTTCTTTATTTATTTGTTTTGCTAACCAAACAGAGGTTTGGCCACTTTCTTGTAAAGGAGCAAGGTCAAAACCGATACACTAACACCTTTAACCAGATTCAGCGGTGCAACACACAGAAGCACAAAGGTAGGCAGATTTTTCACAGGAGGGAAAATGGCGCTGCCCATGGCAATAATGCTATCTAGCGGCAGACGATAAAGCTGGGAGAATTTTGGCAGCAGATACCAAGCGTTGAAAGCACTGCCGAAGCAGCTGAGCACCAATGTGCCGGTGATCAATCCCCAAAGGGCGCTTTTGCGAGTCTTTTTAATATGGTAGATGGTTACTGCTGGCAGCACAAAAGAGCAGCCTACGGCAAAGTTTGCAAAGTCGCCTACAAATGCAGTGGATGTGCCCTTTAGTAGAAGCTTTAATAGGATCTTCATGCCTTCACAGGCTACTGTGGCGGAAGGACCTAAGTAAAAACCGCAGAGCATGACCGGTAATTCAGAAAAGTCCAGCTTGTAAAATTCCGGAGCCAGAAAGGGAAGGGGAAAGTCCAGCATATGCAGTACTGCGGCCAGCGCGGAGCAGATGGCAATGATCGTAAGCCGTCTGGTTTTTGTTACGGCTCGAATTCCCGGCAGAAATTTCTCGGCCAAACGACCGATAAAAAACAAGGCCATAAGGATGCCGAGGCATACCAGGAAAAACAGAATATTCTCTTTTAACTGCAGTAGTAGCTCTGCCATAGAGGTTTCCTCCTAAAAATAAATGCCCCGGGAATTTCCCGGGGCATAGGTATAGTGATACCGTAAATCTTCTTCCATCCAGACTATAAGCAACGGGGAATCAATCGCCAACAGGTTTTGGAAGGCTACGTTCCGTCAATACTGCAGAAAATTTCTTGAGAATACCAACGGGTATTCCCTGCGAAATTTTCCTTGTCTTGACGAAATGTTGCTTTTCCAAAACTGCCTAGCACCCCACGGTGTGGGGCTATTGGTGTTTGACTCCGCGTTGCTTGCTGTCGGTATCGGAATTGCACCGATTCAATGCTTTCGCACTCGCGGACTGTCACCGCCGGTCGGGAATTTCACCCTGCCCCGAAGTATTTTTTCATTATCCTAACACACAGGTGTTATCTTGTCAACCGGTGGCCGGTGTGGTAGAATGATCTTCGGTGGGTGTGGTTACCGCTTCCTGCTGGGTATATGGGGTCAGCGGATGGATTTGTCCCTGCGGCGCTGTGTCTGTGATGTCTCCACCGATCACAGCGTCTTTGTAGATTAGCAGCGTGGCGTAGACCGGCTCAGTAGAGTTATGGTAATTATTTACCTTATAAACATAGCGCATCACCAGTTTTCCTGCGTATTGGCTCAAATCGTAGCCGGCAGTTTTTTGCAGCTGATTATATCTTTCGAAGATCTGATCAGATGCATCGGGAATTCGCACCTGACCGCTGGTCACCGGAGATGTGGTGACCTCGTAGCCGAGATTTTGTAAAAAGGCCACTCTGCCATCGTTGCTGGCCAGGGTGGTGGCGGTGGGTGTGGAGTTGCCTCCGGCGAACAGTAAGATCGCGCCCAGCAGAGCCAGCGCTCCTAACAGGACAATGATAATTTTCTTCTTATCGACCTTTGCGGTCATGACCATCATAGCCATCCCTCCTGCGGTGTTGATACTGTAGGATATGGCCAAGAGAGGACAGGTAGAACTAAATGATACGATTGGATAAATTTTTATGTGACAGCGGCATTGGTACCCGGAGTCAGGTCAAGCCTATTTTGAAGGCGGGCCGGGTATGTGTGGATGGCCTGGTGGTGACGGATGGCAGCCGAAAGGTAGACCCCCAGAGCCAGGAAATATTATTTGACGGGGTAGTGTTAGGATGTACAGGCACAGTGGTGCTGATGCTGCACAAGCCGGCTGGCTATATTACCGCAACAGTAGATAAGGACGGGCCTACAGTAATGGAGCTTTTGCCGAAGGAATACGCCCATCTGGAGCTAAATCCTGTGGGACGTCTGGATAAGGCAACAGAAGGCTTGCTGCTGTTTACCAATGACGGAGATCTGCTTCATAAGCTGATCTCACCGAAAAAAGGTGTGCAGAAGGTCTATTATGCCCAGCATGAAGGGACGGCGACCTGCGAAGATGTGCAGGCTTTTGCAGATGGCTTGGTGTTAGGTGATGGCACAAAATGTCTGCCGGCCATCTTGGAGCCTTTAGGTCCGGGACGGAGTTTGATCACAGTTTGCGAAGGTAAGTATCATCAGGTTCGCAGAATGATGGCATCCCGGCAGATGGCTGTGACATATCTTCGCCGGGAACGGGAGGATTTTCTGTCTTTGGGAGATCTGCCTTTGGGAAAGGTACGGGAACTTACTCCGGAAGAGATCGAAAAACTGGGAAAATAACCAAAACGTTTGCCTGAATTTCTGCTCAAAATCCCTTTCTACGATAAAAAATAGCCGTACATATGGCATGTTGCATAAAAAGTATGGGGGATTTTGCAACAAAATGTCAAAACCCCCTTGCAAAATGCGCAAAAACTATATATAATCATCGTGTACTTTTGTGAAATGCGTATTTGTGCATAATGATTAAGGAGGGGCATTTTATGTCCGGTGGAATTTTTCAGAATGTAATTAACCAATTAAGAGAGACCTGTGACCGTGCCATCGGTATTCTGGATACAGAAGGTACTGTGATTGCATGTACAGACATTTCTATGCTGTCTGAGCGTTGGCCCGATGTGGCGCTGCGGCTTGCCGGCAATGAAGATACCTATATCACCTTTGCCCAAAAGACATTCCGCCCTATTTTCGGTACTACAGGTTTTATGGAGTATGCAGTATTCTGCGCCGGAGATGACGATCTGGCAAAAACTTACTGCGGCTTTGCTTATGTCAGCTTGAATGAAACAAAGCTGTATTACGAAGAGAAGCACGACCGTGGCACATTCATCAAGAATATTTTGATGGATAACATTCTGCCCGGTGATATCTATATCCGTGCAAAGGAACTGCATTTTGTAACAGAAGCTCCCAGAGCTGTGTTTCTGGTACGCCAGTTAGGCCGTGGCGAAATGGCATCTGTGGATACCTTGGCCGGCATGCTGCCGGATAAGCTGCAGGATTTTGTTATCAGCATCAATGAGACAGACATTGCTGTAGTCAAGCAGCTCGATGCCATTCCCAATCCGGAGCAATTGCATGCCATGGCTCAGCAGATGATGGACCTTCTGCATGAAGAGCTTTATATTAAGACTGTGATCGGTATCGGCACCATTGCTTCCCACCTGCGGGAGTTGGCTGACTCCTACAAGGAAGCGCAGACCGCTATTGAGGTCAGCAAGGTATTTGACACCGAGCGCCGTATTATTAACTATAAGAACCTGGGTATTGGACGTCTGATTTATCAGCTGCCCACCACTTTGTGTGAGATTTTCCTGTCTGAAGTGTTTGAGGAAAATTCCATTGAGTCTTTGGATCAGGAAACTCTGTTTACCATCAACAAATTCTTTGAGAACAATCTGAACGTTTCTGAGACCTCCCGGAAGCTTTTTGTTCACCGGAACACGCTGGTGTACCGTTTGGAGAAGATCAAAAAGCACACCGGTCTTGACTTGCGTGAATTTGACCATGCCATTGTTTTCAAGGTGGCGCTGATGGTACGGCAGTATCTCTCTTCCCGGGAAAATAGATAACAGTTAGGGTAGAGGCTTACAGCGGTATCGCTGTAAGCCTCTTGTTTTGTTAAGGTGGAAACTTCCAGAGGGTTTCTTAGCCCTTTCCATTGACAGAGGTTTTACAATGTGTTACAATTTGGTTACAGGCAAATGGTAAGAAGAATAAGTCTAAAAGAACAAAAAATGGCGGATGGGTTGTCGGTATTCGATTTCCCGAAGCGTAATGGAGCAAGATAGATATGATTGAATTTTCTGAGGTTACCAAATCCTATACTGTAGGTACCCATGCGTTAAAGGGTGTCGACCTGCAGATCGAGGATGGGGAATTTGTATTTTTGGTCGGTCCTTCCGGTTCCGGCAAGTCTACGATTATCAAATTGATCACCGGTGAGCTGCGCCCCACCAGCGGTGCAGTCCATGTCAACGGATATTCTCTGGAGCGGATCCGTAAGCGCGAAGTGCCTTATCTGCGTCGTACAGTAGGTGTCGTGTTCCAGGATTTCCGGTTGATCGAAACCAAAACTGTATATGAAAATGTGGCGTTTGCTATGCGCGTTATTGGCGCCCGGAAGCAGGAGATCCGGGAGCGTGTGCCTTATGTTCTGGAACTGGTTGGTCTGGAAACAAAGAGCCGCCGTCACCCCAATGAACTGTCCGGTGGTGAGCAGCAGCGTCTGGCGATTGCCCGTGCACTGGTGAACAATCCGTCCACCATTATTGCCGACGAG
>JAZRCU010000083.1:0-2078 GCA_045659965.1 Faecousia sp. | reverse complement strand
CTTCAGCACCTTGCCTGCAGACACAACTTTTTCATTGACCACGATGGCAGGCATAGACATTACACCATATTCCATGACCTTTTCCATATCGGTGATATACTCCACTTCGATACCAAGGCCAAGATTGCTGACAGCCTTCTTCGCATATTCGTACTGCTCGTGGCAGGACTTACAGCCTGCGCCCAGAACCTTGATGCAGCAGATACCCTCCACAGGCTTACCGCAGCAGCAGGGAGTGATTTCTTCTGCCTTGGGGGAGGAGCCACAGCAACAACTGGTAGTTTCCTCAACCTTGGATTCAGAGCTGCAGCAGCAGGCGGGTGCCTTCTTTTCTTCTTTCTTCTTACCAAAATTAAGCAGTGCCATAATTATAATCCTCCTAATTGAATGTTTTTAGATAATTGCGGGGGCAATCGCATTGAAGAAGTAACCTACAATGATGATGCCGATGGTACAAATAGCAATAAAGATACCCAACAGCTTCGGCTTCACAGCCTTACGCAGCATAATCATGGACGGCAGGCTCAATGTAGTCACACCCATCATAAAGCTGAGTACCACACCAAGCTGTGCGCCCTTTGCCAGCAGTGCTTCCGCAATGGGAATCGTGCCGAAAATGTCCGCATACATAGGGACACCTGCAATGGTTGCCAATATCACGCCAAAGGGATTGCCAGAACCCAGAAGTCTGATGATAAATTCTTCGGGAATCCAGTTGTGAATGAAAGCACCGATACCGACGCCTACCAGCACATAGGGGAATACTTTCTTTGCAGTTTCTACAACCTGTTCCCAAGCATACTGCAACCGATCTTTAACCGTCAGTTCTTCCTGCGGGACATCCACATTCTTTCCCTTGCGGATAAACTCTTCAACTTCGTTTTCAAGACGCAGCTTTTCGATCATCGTACCACCGAAAACGGCGATTACCAGACCAAGCACAACATAGACAACAGCCACCTTCCATCCGAAGATGCTCATCAAAAGCACCAGACTTCCTAAGTCCACCATAGGCGAGGAAATCAGAAACGAGAAGGTAACGCCCAAAGGCAGACCAGCGCTGGTAAAACCAATAAACAGAGGGATGGACGAGCAGGAGCAGAACGGCGTTACGGTTCCCAACAGAGCAGCTACACAGTTTGCGCCAACTCCATGAAATCGTCCCAGAATTTTCTTAGTTCGCTCCGGAGGGAAATAACTTTGGATATAAGAGATCAGGAGAATCAAAAAGCCTAACAACACCATGATTTTGATGGTGTCATAGAGGAAAAACTGAACACTTCCTCCCACACGGCTTGTCGGGTCAAGCCCAACCGATTCTACGATGCTGCCGATCATGCGGTTCAGCCACTGCATACCCAAGATCTCTGTTTGAAAGAAATCCCAAGCAGTTTTTAATGCTTCCATAAAAAGCTCCTTTCATATTCACATATTCAAAAATGTCGATATTTAGATTTTAAGAGAAGCCACCTTTTCAGATGGCTCATGTATCTTTGGCACAACAGCAATGCTTCTCTGATACGGTGCCAGCATCCAGTATGACCTGCTGTTTCAGTAATGTAACAGCTCGGGCAGCACCTTCCGCATCAATGGAGTAATACACCCATTTACCCTCTTTACGACCTTGAACAACACCGGAATCACAAAGAATCTTCATGTGATGTGAAAGGGTGGACTGTGTAATGTGCAAATCATCCAACAGTACGCAAGCACATTTTTCGCCGCTACGAAGCAGCTCCAGAATACGCAGACGGTTTTCATCGCAAAATGCTTTGAATACTCTTGCCTTGTCAACATATTCAGATGCCATTTGTTTCACCTCACATTCAAAATCTTCGATCTATCGATATTATATTCATCACATTGAAAAATGTCAATGTGTTTTGTGAAAAATAGCTGCTACTCGTTTTTCAGAGTAGCAGCCATATTAGATTCGGTTATTCTTCCATGACTTCCAACATCATCCTGGCACCCAGCTTAAAACCGTTTTGGAATATCAGGCAATCTGTAATGACCTGATTTTCCCGCACACAATCGGTGTATTTCTCAAACAGTTCTTTCTGTTCGTCCGTCATGGT
>JAZRCU010000082.1:0-8252 GCA_045659965.1 Faecousia sp. | reverse complement strand
CGATGGGCAAAGCCCTGCAGACCTACTACCTCCAGCATTTCATTTACCCGTTCCTGAATTTCTGCCTTAGACAGTTTTGCCACCTTCAGGCCGAAGGCAATGTTGTCAAAGACGTTCAGGTGGGGAAACAGCGCATAACGCTGGAACACTGTATTGACCTGCCGCTCATAAGGCGGAACATCATTCATCAGCTTGTCGCCAAAAAGCACCTTGCCGGAAGTGGGATTTAAGAAACCGCCGATGATCCGCAAGGTGGTAGTTTTGCCGCAGCCGGAAGGACCAAGCAAAGTGAGGAATTCGTGATCGTTAAAGTAGAGATTGATACCATCAAGTATCCGTTCCCCGTCGAACTCCATAACAAGATCTTGGAGTCTGATGAGTTTGTTGGACATTATCCTCCCCCGTTTCTATCAGGTAATTGTCACGAGAAAAGTGTCGCATTGTGACAAGTATAGATATACATTAAAATGCCCCTGTTGTCAATGAATTTTTCAACGGAAAACCCCAAGATTTCCTTTGAGAACATAAGGTAATTTGCGAAAAATCTAAAGAAGTCTTTTGATTTTGGGATTTTTTCCAAAACAGGGTTTATTTTTAAAATTCCGGGAAATAATGGTCATTGGAGGTGCTTAATTATGCGCAATAAAAAATTCAGCGACAGCATCAACGGCAAGGGCTACTACATAGCCCTGATCCTATGTGCTGTTGCCATTGGAATTACCGGCTATTTGTACTATCGAAATAACGATGCTGCCCAGTATGTGGCGGCTACTGACGGGGTCAGCCCCGTAGACGATTCTCTGGTGGCGGCGGTGGCCACCCAGCCTCAGCAGGGCAGCGAGCCGGCTACCACAGCCCCCTTGCCCCAGAGACCGGCAAGCACTATGCTGCCGGTGTCCGGCCAGACCATTGCGGCCTTCAGCATGGATGCGTTGCAGTATAATCAGACCACCCGGGATTGGCGTGTTCATGACGGGGTAGATATTGCTGCCGAAGCCGGCACCGATGTCTGCGCTGCTGCCGACGGCACTGTGTATACAGTCTACGAGGATGACACCATGGGCACTACTGTGGTGATCCGTCACGATGGCGGCTATACCACAAAGTATGCCAGCTTAGATAGTCAGGTGTCTGTAGCGGCCGGAGATTCTGTCACTGTGGGTCAGACCATTGGCAAGGTAGGCGCATCTGCGCTGCTGGAAACCGGCCTGGGAGACCATGTCCATTTCTCTGTCACCTGTGATGGAGAAACTGTGGATCCCATGGCATTTGTAAATTGATTGTTTCTGTTTTTCCTCTATAAAAGGGACGAAGGCTTGCCTTCGTCCCTTTTATAATATGCTGTTTAAATAATTGAGAACCCGTTTTTTATCTGCCGACCACATGGGGGCGATCAGATCCTTTTTTGCCCCATCTCCGGTGATCCGGTGTACCACGATGTCCGGGGGGAGTACATCTATACAGGCTTTTAAGCATGCGCCGTATTCTTCTAAAGAAAGGCATGCAAATCGCCCTTGATGGTAGTCTGTTGCCAGATCAGTGTTTTTCAGCACATGCAGCAAGTGAAACTTTACGCCATTTGTACCGGCTTCTACGGCTTTCTGAGTGGTTTGCACCATCATGTCCCGGGTCTCACCGGGAAGCCCCAGAATGATATGAGTCACCACATGGATGTTTTCTTTCTGCAAAGCTTTCACTGCCTGAAAATAGACATTATTTCCGTAGCCCCGGCGAATATAGGCGATGCTCTCCGGGTGGATGGTTTGCAGTCCCAGTTCTACCATCACCGGCTTTTCCCGGTTGATTTCGCCCAGTAACGCCACCACATCCTCCGGCAGACAGTCCGGTCGGGTGCCGATGGCAAGACCCACGATTTCCTCCGATGCGATAGCTTGCCGATAAAGGCTTTCCAAGGTTTTTACCGGGGCATAGGTGTTGGTAAAGGACTGAAAATAGGCAATATATTTGCCACCGGGATTTTTCTTTGCCACTTTTTCTTTGGCAAGCTCCAGCTGCTCCTGCAGGTTGCCGCAGCAGCCTTGGGCAAAGCTGCTGCCCCCATCGCTGCCGCAGAAAATGCAGCCCCGGGTATCTAGTGTGCCGTCCCGGTTGGGGCAGGTGAAGCCGGCATCCAGAGATAGCTTATACACTTTGCACCCGAAGGTGTCCTTACAATAATCAGAAAACCGACGAAACATCTGTCCCACCTCCTTTTGTTTTATTATACATAGTGGTGCCGGGGATTGCAACAGGGGAAGATTTGTGGTAAACTGTGTAAAAAAGGAGGGGATCTTATGAAACAGCAGATTGATACCATCCCTGTGATTGAAGCTTTTGATGCCCAGCAGGAGTGTCCGTTTTGTTATTTAGAGCGGCAGGCAGAGCAAAAGGCCATCCGCTATATCATCGGTCCCGGGGCAAGTTATATGGAGCCGGATGTCCGGGCCGCCACCGATGGCCGGGGCTTTTGCCGGGAGCATTATAAGAAGATGTATGACTACGGCAACCACTTGGGAAATGCCCTGATTATGCAGACTTACTATGTAGGCTTGCTGCAGGCCTTGGAGCAGCAGGCTGAAAGCTTTACAATGCCGGAAAAAAAGAGCCTGTTTGCCAAGAAACCCACAGAACAGCTGCCTTTGACAGCTTGGGCGAAAGAGAAAAACAGCACCTGTTTTTTGTGCGATAAGATCGCATATAACATGCAAAGATATTATGCTACCTTCTTCCACTTGATCGCACAGGAGGAGTTCCGGCAGAAGGTGGAGCAAGGGAAAGGCTTTTGCATGCATCACTTTGCAAAGCTTTTGGAATTTGCCCCGGAGTATTTAAAAAATGCCCAGCAGGAATGGTTTTACACCACGACTATCCGGCTGATGAAGGAAAACCTTGCCCGGGTGCAGGGGGATTTGGATTGGTTTATTGAGAAATTTGACTATCGCAATGCATCTGCAGATTGGAGAAATTCCCGAGATGCAGTGTCCCGTTCCATGGGAAAACTCAAGGGCGGTTATGTTGCCGACCCGACCTACAAACAAGACTGAAAAAAGCGTGTTGCCCTTGGGCAACACGCTTTTCTTTTTACAGATACTTATCCAGAAGCTTTCGGAATGCTTCGGCATACAGATCGTAGCCTGCCTGATTTAAATGGATCTGATCTTCACCGTAGATGTCACCGCGGATCTTATCTTCGTTGCCGATGTCCTCAGGATTTTCAAAGAACATAGGCCACTGCAGCTGATCTACATAGGTGCAGTTTTTCCGGGTCTCACAAAATGCTTTCAGCATGGTGTTGTATTCGTTTCTAATTTTGTGAACGTGGTCGCGCATGCCGTTACGACGGGGGCAAGGAGCGGCATTTAAGCAGTAGATCTCAATATCCGGGAAATCATAAGTAGCAAAGTCACAGACGTATGCCACGTTGTTGAGGATCTCCGAGGCAGAATAACCGCTGCGGTGATCGTTATTAAAAGTGATCAGCACCAGCACTTTGGGCTCCCAAGGCTTGACCAAACGGTTGTAATTATAAAGCAGGTCTGCCGCCACAGAAGAGCCGAAGCCATGGTTGACGGCAGCCACAGAGCCGTCCTTCTTGCGAATATCCTCTTCCAGAGGACGGTGTCCGTGCTTTTCGCTCCAACGGGTGAAGAAAGAGTGACCGTAGAACATAATGAGACCTTTTTCAATAGGTTGTTCTGCCTTTCTCTGACACTCTTTTTCCAGAGCGCCTAAGTTATGTCGTACACCAAACATAATATATCCTCCTGATGTATTTCATTTATTGTTCCTGAGGCCGTCTGGAGGAAAAAACTTTATCCAGAGCATGATGGACCATCATGTGATCGTAGTAGCGCTCCATCTCTACCTCATATTTGCCAAATTCGTCTAGGAAAGCCATGGCAAATTCCTGGGCCTCTTCGTCCTTGCCAACGCACTTGAGAGCCATAGCCTTGGCATAGCCCCGGCAGAATTCGGTGTGGCGCAGCAGAAGCCGTGTGGCAACGGTCTGGACGCGGCAAGGTGCATTATGATGCTCCTTCAGATCCTCTTCCAGCTGACGGGTGATGGCCTCTACCTCCAGCAAGGGTTTTTCCATATCGGGGTTATAGAAGTTCTGCTTAACACCAAACACATGCTTGGATTCCAAGTAAGTTTGTTTCATCCGGCAGTCAATATCCTGGAAGTACTTGAGCACTCTTTCCCATTGCTCGCCGTAGGCGTGGCGGAAATAGTCTTCTACCAGGGCATCGTAGTCTACGCTGTTGTCAAACAGGGTGGATGCGTACACATAGTAGTTCAGGCCATTGGGGAAGAAGGCACGCTGAGAGCCGTCTTCAATGATGCCTTTAAAGCCGTTGTCTCGGTAGGACAACACATCCTCATAAAGCCGCCGGGCCATGCTCAGCACACCGGGGGCGTAGAACTGATGCTTCCAGAAGTGATACTCATAGGCAAGGGAGTTGCAGGGGGCGTATTTTTTCCAGCGATTCACCCGCTGGATATATTCTTCCATGGAGTTGATCCGGCCGGTTTTATTCAGCTCAAAGGGAGTGAAATTCTCTACCTTAGGATCTTTTTCTACGGAGTAAGTATAGCTGCGGGTAATGGCGCCCAGCTGAATACAAAAACGGCTGGGATTTTTGATGTACTCGCAGGTAGGCTCCCAGGTGGTGTCGGAGTAGGCACAGAAAACTACGCGGGTATCTAAGTTACGGGCAGTCAGCTCGGCATCCACTTCGTTAAGCAGCACCACGTACCAGTCAGAGGGTGTTTTGGCCCGGCAGGCGTCACACTCACAATGGTTTTTCGTGAAATCAGCCAACCATACATGCAGATAGGTCACATGGGTGTTCAGCTGGGCATAGTCGCAGATGTAGTTGGTCACGATCTTCCGGGCTTCGGGATTGGACATACAGAAATTGGTGTTCATGGCAACACCATAAAACAGATCACGCTTTCCGTTGGTCAATGCGATATATTGCCGCATTTCTTCAGGGATCTCGGTCGCTTCCTTGTCCCAGCCCTTCAGGGTCCTGATGCCAAAGGCTTCTACAGACCAGCCGTGACCGATGTCATGGAACTGCAGACCCCGCTTGGCGATCTCTGTTTCACAGGCTCGCTTCCATTGCAGCACTGTGTCCGGGTTCACAGGCTCCGGCTCCCGGTTAGCAGTGTTGCCAAAGTGGGTATAGTACCAGCTGTAATACACCATAGGAATATCAAATTCCATCATATAGGTGTTCAGGCCGATCTTGGGGGAGAAATCAATGGTGTCCAGCATGCATTGCTGACTTTCTGCGCCCTCGTTACACTGACCCCGGTAGCGGCAGTCAGCCATCTTGTGGAAGTAGGTGGGAACAATATTCTGAATGGGAATAAACTCGCCATCCACACCGGGGAAGAGCCACCGGCAGCCATTGAGGGTCAGATATTTATAGACGGCCTGCAAGATGCTTCTGGGGTTAGAGCCTGCAATAATACCGCCGTTTTCATCTGTATCAATATGTAAAATATCATCTAGCACCAGATCCTCGGCTTCTTCGGTGGACAGGCCGAAATCTTCCATCAGACCCAAACGGAAACCGTCTTTTGCTGAAGGGTCATAGGTGATGTCGATTTCGCCGCAGCGGGGCATCATCATGCGCAAATACCGCTTCAACTCTTCGGCAGAAAAGTCTACAACGGGGTGGGATGTGATCTTATAAATTTTATACATAAGAAACCTCCGTGTATATTCCTAACTTTTGTCAGTATACCATAGCAAAAATTGAAAGACAAGCCAATTTCTCCCTTTTTTATGGTAAAAAAACAGAGCAGAATGGTGAAAAAACAGGATGCCCGGAGGCATCCTGTTTTTGTATTTATCCGATAGGCTCAAAGTCAGCAGCACCGTGCTTGCACAGGGGGCAGACGATATCATCAGGGAGTTCTTCTCCTTCGTAGATCCAACCACAGACCTTACATACATAACCCTTTTTACCTTGGGTTTCCGGCTGAGGCTTTACGTTGTTTTGATAGTAGGTGTAGGTCATGGTCTCGGTGTCTGCCATGACGCGGGATTCAGTAATGGAGCAGATGAACATGCCGTGGGTGTCCAAGTCCACATAGCTTTCTACCTTGAGGCTAATAAAGGCGTTAATATGCCGGGGGAGGAATACCAAGCCGTTATCAGAACGCATCACATGCTCGTCAGCAAATTTATCCACTGCACGACCGGACCGGAAGCCGAATTTCTGGAACAGCTCAAAGGGCGCAGAGGTGTCCAGAATATTCAGATTCATCATGCCGGTATTGCGGATCACATGGTGGGAGTAGTTGTCCTTATTGATAGTGACGGCGATCCGGTTGGGGGTATTGGTCACCTGGCTGACGGTGTTGACGATCAAACCGTTGTCCCGCTTTCCGTCATTGGAGGTCACTACATATAAGCCGTAACCGATGTGAAACAGTGCGCTCAAATCGTTTTTGTTTGCGGTTTCATCATGCTGAGCTAAATATTCCCGGCACAGCTCCTTGGCAAGGGTGTCCACTTGCTCCCGGCTTTCTGCATTTAAGGCAGAGCGGACGGTGACAGTGGTTTCGGCCAGAGTCAGATTTTTGCTGCCCTCCAGCATCTTCTTCATGACCTTGGCTGCCATAGGCGCCCAAGAGCCGTTTTCCACAAAGGCAACGGTGCGGTTCTGGAAGTTTCGCTCGGTCAGGTGGTGGATAAACTCCTTCATAAAGGGGAATACGTCAGCGTTATAGGTCGTGGTTGCCAGCACCAGCTTGCTATAGCGGAACGCATCTGCCACGGCTAAGGCCATATCACACCGGGCAAGGTCATGTACTACCACCTTGGGGCAGCCGTAATGACGCAGCTTTTCTGCTAGCATCAGGGCAGCCTCTTTGGTGTGGCCGTAGATGCTGGTGTAGGCGACTACAATGCCTTCATCTTCTACGGCATAGCTGGACCAGGTCTGGTACTTTTGCAGATAGTGACCTAAGTTTTCCGTCAGCACCGGGCCGTGCAAGGGACAGATGATCTGGATATCCAAGGTAGCAGCCTTTTTCAAAAGCGCCTGTACCTGAGCGCCGTACTTGCCTACAATGCCGATGAAATATCGACGGGATTCGTCGTCCCAAGGCTCCTTGGCATCCAAGGCGCCAAACTTGCCGAAGCCGTCGGCAGAGAACAGGACCTTGTCCAGCACATCATAGGTCACAATGACTTCCGGCCAATGCACCATGGGAGCTGCCACAAAGGCCAGAGTGTGCTTACCTAAAGAAAGAGTGTCGCCTTCTTTGACTACGATCCGGCGGTCGGCATAGTCGTCTCCAAAAAACTGCCCCATCATGACAAAGGCCTTGGAAGAAGAAACTACCGTAGCATCCGGGTAGACCTGCATGAAGTTGGCAATATTGGCAGCGTGGTCAGGCTCCATGTGCTGCACGATCAAATAGTCCGGCTTCCGGTCTTTCAGGGTTTTCTGGATGTTATCCAGCCATTCATGGGTGAAATTCTGATCCACGGTGTCCATAATGGCGATCTTGTCATCTACAATGGCGTAGGAATTGTAGGACATGCCCTTGGGAACAACATACTGTCCTTCAAACAGGTCCACCTTGTGGTCGTTGACACCGATATAAAAGATATCCTTTGTGATATTCATGGGTCTACTCCTTTGTTTATCGATTATTGATAGCCATATTATAGTGGAAATAATGCGCCTTTGCAAGTAAAAGTATGAAATGCCAAATCATTCCACAGATGCTTGACTTTGCACTTCAGGGTGCTATACTGGTCATAAATACACAATCGTGGAGGGTTTTCAATGGCATTTACCATCAAGATTGACGCGCATAAAGAAACGCCATTCCAGCAGAAGGCGGGTATTTATCAGGATGGAACGGTTCCTATGTACCGGGATGTGGACGGCAAGCTATGGGCCATCGCCGGCTTTTCCCATATGGGACATATTGGCATGTTTTGTGGCAATACCCTGGAGGATATGAAACAGTTGTACGCAGTGAACACCAATTTCTGTGTGGGTCATGCAGATTATGCCTACAACAATGTCCGTTACCCGGAAGGCGTGAAAGCAAGAGGCAGTATTTGGCCTATGGGTCTGTATATTTGCCCCAATACCCATCGTTTCTTTTGCTTTTTCCACAATGAAAGCGCCTGGAACGGTAAGGGGACAGGCTACGATGCCTTTGGCCCCAGCAGACATCCGCAGTTTGACTCTGATTTTCGACACATTGGTCTGATG
>JAZRCU010000081.1:0-1942 GCA_045659965.1 Faecousia sp. | reverse complement strand
CAGGAACCAGAGTATTCCACTGCAGCGGAAACAGCAGGTGCCATGCCGACAATCATTACCAGTGCCAGAAGCAGAGCAATCAATCGTTTTTTCATGGATAAAATCTCCTTTCTTAACTTGAGTCAATCATACCAATATTTCCGAGAAAAAGCAAGGATAAACACACATCGGGTTCTAAACATGTACCGTTATTCTTATCAGCTGATTATCTACAGAAGACTTGACACCATCGATTTAAACCAGTAAAATATAACATAAATTGGAATGTTCAACTACATTTGAAAGGAATGAAACTATGGCCAGCAAAATTCAAACCAGCATGGCTCCGGCAGCAATCGGGCCTTACTCACAGGCAATGGTGGTGGGGAACCTCATTTTCACCTCCGGACAAATCGCTCTGGATCCCGAGACAGGTGTTCTTGTAGGACAGAGCGTTGCAGAGCAGACCCATCGCGTCTGCAAAAACTTGGAGGCAGTATTAACCGTTGCAGGAGGATCACTTGCAAGCGCTGTGAAGACCGTGTGCTACCTTGCAGATATGGCAGATTTTTCTGAATTTAACGAAGTTTATGCCCAGTATTTCACCGAAAAACCCGCCCGAAGCTGCATTGCCGTAAAAGCACTGCCCAAGGGTGCCTTGGTCGAGGTGGAGGTCATTGCGGAAAAACTGTCTGAATCCGAAGAATAAGGCCGGAGGATACCTATGCTTGGCGTTATCATAAATGTAATCACGGTAATTCTCGGCTCGTGCGTTGGCCTGCTGTTTAAAAAGGGCATTCCGGAAAAGGTCAGCAAGGCTGCTATGACCGGATTAGGCGCCTGTACATTATATATCGGCATTTCCGGCAGCCTTTGCGGCGAAAATGTTTTAATTCTGATCGCCTCTGTGGTGCTGGGTGCAATCGTAGGTACGCTTCTCAACATTGACGGCGCAATCAACCGCGGTGCACAGAAAGTAGAGGAAAGATTCCGCAAGGAAGGCGACAATGTCTCCATCGCAGAAGGCATGATCTCTGCAACCCTCCTGTTCTGCGTAGGCTCCATGACCGTGACCGGCTCCATTCAGGCCGGTCTGACGGGGGATCATTCCGTTCTCATCACGAAGGCCATGCTGGATCTGGTTTCCTCCATGATGCTTGCCTCCAGCCTTGGCATCGGCGTACTATTCTCCGCTGTGGCGGTGTTTGTCATTCAGGGCGGGCTTGTCCTGCTGGCTGGGCTGATCTCTCCGCTGATGAGTACGGGTGCAATCAATGAAATGACCTGTGCAGGCTCGATCCTGATCGTCATGATCGGATTGAATCTCATGGGCATCACAAAGCTCAAGGTGGCGGATTATCTGCCGGCCATCCTCTTTGCCCCCATCATCTATCAACTGCTCCCTTTATTTGAAAAACTGTGGAGCCTGATCGCCTGATTGAATAAGAAAGGTGCTGTCTCACAAGAGGCAGCACCTTAATTTTATGAATCAAAGTCCCAACAGCCGGGCGGCGTTATTGTAGAGGATGTCCTTCTCCACTTCCTGAGAAAAACCAAGAGATCGGAAAATCTGATATTCCGTTCTGGGATCCCACATGGGATAGTCAGAGCCAAACAGCACCCGATCCGTACCGAAAGCTTCAATATAACGGCGGAAGGTTGCCTTATCCATGGTAAAGGAGGTGGAAGAACAATCCGTATAGAGATTGTCAAATTTTCCAGCCAGCTTCGGCAGTGCCTCATCCCACACCCGGTATCCACACAGATGGGCGCCAATAAAGGTCACATCCGGGAAAGCCTCAAGTACCGGCAGGATCTCATCGGGATTGGAGTAGGAATAGCGGTCATCCCCCGCGTGGAACAGCACCATCAGTCTGCCCCGGCAGGCTTCAAACATCCGCATGCACCGGGGATCGTTCAGGGCGACCTCCTGAATATCCGGATGGAGCTTGATGCCCCGGAA
>JAZRCU010000080.1:0-3323 GCA_045659965.1 Faecousia sp. | reverse complement strand
CACCTCACAAATATTGATAGGATCATTATAAGTCCTTTTGTAGCAAATAGCAACACTTTTTATTGACATAGCAAGAAATTTGGACTATATTTGAGAAAGAAAGGAGCGATAAAAATGGAAATTCAAGTAGGTATGAAAGGTCAAGTTTCCAGCTTTGTAGAGCGGGAAGACACAGCTTTGGAGGTAGGCTCTGGCAGTCTGCTGGTCTATGCAACCCCTTGTATGGTCGCGCTTATGGAAGGCGCTGCCTGCGAGGCCATCAGCGCCGTTCTGCCGGAAGACAAGACATCTGTTGGCACAGAGCTGAACATCTCCCATCTGGCTGCTACACCTGTTGGTATGGATGTCAGAGCTGAAGCTGAGGTCATTGCCGTAGAAGGCAGCGCCATCACCTTCCATGTCACCGCTTACGATGAAGCCGGCAAAATTGGCGAGGGCACACATAAGCGCGCGGTGATCTCTGTGCAAAAGTTCTTGGACCGTACATACGCAAAACTGTAAGATTTCGTAGGAGCGCATAGATTATGAGTAAATTTAGCGCATTTTTAAAACGCAAAGATATTATATTCTCCGGGAAGCGGTACGGCATTGATGCCCTAGGCGCTATGGCGCAAGGTTTGTTCTGCACATTGCTGGTTGGTACAATTTTAAACACCATCGGTCAGCAATTCCAGATCGGCTTTCTGAACGCAGCCATAGTTACCCTGAAAAACGCTGCAAACGATGCCGTTGTCAGTTACACCCTTGGAGGTTTGGCCTCCGCTATGGTTGGCCCTGGCATCGCTATTGCCATTGGATATGCCCTGCACTGCCCTGCCCTTGTATTGTTCTCCTTGATCCCCGTGGGATTTGCAGCCAATGCTATGGGCGGTGCTGGTGGGCCTTTGGCCGTTTATTTTGTGGCGATCTTAGCCAGCGAATGTGGAAAACTGGTTTCCAAGGAAACAAAAATCGACATTTTGGTTACTCCGATTGTGACCATTCTTGTAGGTATTGGTTTTGCATCCTTGGTCGCAGCCCCCATCGGCACCGCTGCCAGTGCTGTGGGAGAAGCCGTAAAATGGGCCACTGCGCAGCAACCCTTCCTTATGGGCATATTGGTTTCTGTGATCATCGGCATTGCCCTAACGCTGCCTATCAGTTCTGCAGCCATCTGCGCAGCACTCAGTTTGACAGGTCTGGCCGGTGGCGCTGCAGTTGCAGGATGCTGCGCCCAAATGGTTGGCTTTGCGGTTATGAGCTTCAAAGAAAACCGTTGGGGTGGATTGGTAGCACAAGGACTTGGCACAAGCATGCTGCAAATGCCAAATATTGTAAAAAATCCCAGAATTTGGATCCCCCCTACTCTGGCTTCTGCTATCACAGGCCCTCTCGCCACTTGCCTGTTTAAGCTGGAAATGAACGGCGCAGCCGTTTCCTCCGGCATGGGCACTTGTGGTCTTGTAGGTCAGATCGGTGTCTACACAGGCTGGCTGCAGGATGTTGCCGCAGGTAGCAAAGCCGCAATCACAGCCTTTGACTGGGTCGGTTTGGTTCTGATTTGCTTCATCTTACCGGCACTTCTGAGCGTCCTGTTCTGTACAGTTCTTCGCAAGTGGAATTGGATCAAAGACAATGACTTAAAACTGGAACTATAAGAAAACCCCCGTGCTTAAAGCACGGGGGAATATTTTTTATATTTCCTGTCTGCCTTCTAAAGCGCGGGACAATGTCACTTCGTCTGCATATTCTAGCTGACTTCCAACCGGAACACCATAAGCAAGACGTGTCACCTTGATCTCCATGGGGCGAAGAAGCCGGGAGACATACATCGCTGTGGCCTCACCTTCTGTGTCCGGGTTTGTAGCCATAATGACTTCCTGAACATCGCCATTTGCCACACGCTGCAGAAGTTCCTTGATGCGAATGTCATCCTGTGTCACATGATTAAGCGGAGAGATCACACCATGTAATACATGATAAACACCGGAAAATTCACGGGAACGCTCCATGGCGATCACATCCTTGGGCTCAGCAACCACACAAATAAGGCCATGATCTCGCATAGCATCTGCACAGATGGGACAAACATCCATATCAGTCAAATTCTGACAAATTGGACAGGTATGTACTGTGTTCTTTGCCTCGATGATGGCATCAGAAAATGCCTTTGCATCCGCCATAGGCAATTGGAGCACATGAAAAGCAAGGCGCTGAGCGGTTTTGCCGCCAATTCCCGGCAATCTGGCAAATTGATCTGCAAGTTCCTGCAGGGCTGCGGGAAAATATTGCATAATGCCTCCTTAGAACAAACCACCCAAATTCAAACCACCGGTAAGCCGGGACATGTTATTGGCAGAGTCTGTATCGGCTGCACGCATTGCTTCATTCACAGCAGCAATCACCATGTCCTGCAGCATTTCTACATCGTCAGGATCCACAGCCTCGGGGTTGATCTGAACATCCACCAGCTCATGCTTGCCATTTACAGTTGCCTTAACCATACCGCCGCCAGCAGCTGCGCTATAGGTCTTATTTTCCATTTCTTCCTGCATCCGGAGCATGTCCTGCTGCATTTTCTGTACCTGTTTCATCATGGCAGCCTGGTTCATACCACCGGGCATACCTCTAAATCCGCCTTTAGCCATAATTTTCTCCAATCTTAATCTTTGATAGTAATAACATCACTATGGGCTCTGCCAAAATCCAGCAGCTGCTCCAGCTGTTCATTCTTCTCTTCCGCAGCAGACTGGTCAGTCACCACAACCCGAACAGGACGGCCCAGCTTTGCAGATGCCTTTCTGGTAACAAGCTCTAAAATATCAGGTCTGTTTACAATTTCCTGAATAAACTTATTTGCACATGCCAACATCAGCCGATCACCGCAAACAATGCCACGCAAAGGCGCATTGGGAGTGGTTGCAAAGAAACCCATCAGCGAGGGGTTTAATTCCTTTCGGACAGCCGCTGCAACATCCGTCCAGAAGCCAACCGGAGTCTGATCTAAAACAGGCTCTTCTGCATTGTCCTCTGTTTGTTTTACAGGAGATTCTTCCGCAATCGCAGCTGCTGCAGGTGTATCGTCGGTTTTCACAGTTGCTGTTATATCCTGTTTTACAGGGGCGCTTTGGCTGACCTGAAAACATCCTGACTGGATCTGGTCCTCGATTTTTGTTATACGAGCCAACAGACCGTCGATATCGCTATCGAGTTCCGGCTGGCACATGTTAACCACGCATAATTCTGCATCCATACGACGGCTGGAGCTTCTGGAAAAACCAGCAACAGTATCTTGGATTAAATTCATCATTCTTAAAAGCTCACCGCTGGAAAATTGCTTAGCC
>JAZRCU010000079.1:0-6909 GCA_045659965.1 Faecousia sp. | reverse complement strand
ATTGTAAGCAATAATGGAAATAGCAGCGTTGTTCAGGCCGAACAGCGGCATAAAGAAGAAGCTTTGCAGCTTAAAGTAAATGCCGAAAACACCGGAGGCGGTCTCACCGATATCGGCAAAGCGCAGCAGGATCTGGTTAATAGCAAAGTTCATAATCGAGCCGATGGCCATCATAATGATAGAGGGAACACCAACGGTCAAAATCACCCCAACGGTGTGCTTTTCCGGGATCAGGTATTTCCACTGGAAGCGAATGTCGGGGTTTTTGGTGAAGTTAAAGATCACCGCCAGGATGCCAGCCACCCATTGGCCGATCACAGTGGCCACAGCCGCACCGGCAATGCCCATGGCAGGGATGCCAAAACCACCGAAAATAAACACAGGGTCTAAAATAATATTGATCAGCGCGCCGATGCCTTGGGTGTACAAGGTGTAGATGGTGCGGCCAGAGGCTTGCAGCAGCCGCTCACCGATGATCTCCACAAAAATACCTAAGGTAAAGATGCAGCAGATGGCAGTGTATGCCGTGCCGCCCTCAGCGGTTTCCTGACTGATAGGCTGCATGTCATAGTAGCTTTTTGCCCCAAAGAAGCCAAAGAGCATAATGATGGCCACCAGCACCATGCCTAAAAAGATGCCGTTGCCGGCAGCCCTGTTGGCTTGGGCTTGATTTTTTTCACCAAGAGATTTGCTCAGCAGACTGTTCATACCCACGGCAATACCGCTGGCGCAGCTGATCTGCAAATTCTGGATGGGGAAGGCCAGAGAAAGGGCGGTTACCGCATTTTGAGAGTATTCTGCCACATAAATGCTATCTACCACATTATAGATTGCCTGCACCAGCATGGAGATGGTCAACGGGATCGCCATGGTGAAAAGCAGCTTTCCAATGGGGGTGGAATGCATTTTATTTTCCTTTAATAAGGGATTGTTATTTTCTTTCATTTTATCACTCTATTCTTTGTATTAGCACCTTAGTATACCGAAAAAAACGGTAAAAATCAACAGTAAAAATGAATTTTACTGAATTGACTATTTTTTAAAAACAGGGTATGATAGCTGGGAAAGAAAGGGGCGATGGAAATGCAAGATTTGGCATCACGTCTGCAATGTGAGATCCCGGAGGAAAAGTTCCGGGAGGCCTATGAGAAAACCCAACAGGATATGTCCATCCCTTATTGGATGGAAGCGGAATTTTTAGATAAGACCCAAGAAGCGCTGGAGTGCTTCCCTAACTATTTGGAAAAAATGAAGCAGGCCCAAAAGGCGGTACGGGAAAATGCAGATCTTCTGTGCTATGCCAAAATGCTGGAGTATCAACTGCGGTCAGCGGGTAGTCTGCGGATCGCTTGTCAGGGGTTGACCTTCCCCAAAGCACCGGAGGGGGCAGATCCTTTGGGCTATGATACTGTGGCTATCTTCCCCCTGGCTGCCCATATGGAAAAAGCCTATCGGGAGCTTTTGGGCAGAGGCATTGACAAGGAAATCTTAAAAACCACCTACTGCGCCTTGGAAAACTCCATCAGCGGTTCGATTTCCCGTAGCGGTCGGTTTTCCTTGCTGGAGATGTACTTAAATTGGTTGCTGCATTATATCCGGGGAGAGATTTTGCGGTTTGAGCGGTTTAATTTTGAACTGGCCAAGGGTGCAGACCTGTTTAACCATGTGGATAGCTTCGTCAATGACCGGGGCGAGGTGCGGTACTTGATGAAAAAGTGGGTAGACAAAAGCGGTCAGCTTTTCGGCTCTGCAGGCTGCAAGGACGAAAACAATGTGATAAAGCCCCAGATTATAGAAACAGAAGACTATGTAGAAGGCCATATGGTTGATCCTGACACATGGCTAGTGGAAATGCACACCACCCGGCTGGACAAAAAGGAGTGGAAGCCCTTTTTGCTGCCGGAGGACACAGTGATCAAGATCCACATTCCTGCCGACGGAAGCTTCGACAGGGAGGCTTGCCTAAAGACCTTTGAAAATGCCCGGGCATTTTATAAAAAGCATTTCCCCGAGAAGCGCTTTAAGGCCTTTTCTTGCCGCAGCTGGCTGCTATCCCGGGAGTTAAAGCAGATTTTGAAGCCCACCTCTAATATTTTGGCATTTCAGGATCAGTTCTACGGCTTTCCTGTGACCGCCAATGGCGCCGGGGTGTTTACCTTTGTATTTAACAAGGCCGCGCCGAAATTAGAGGATGTGGACTTTGACAGTCTGCCGGAGGAAACCTCTTTGCAGCGTGGCGTTAAGCAGCTGTATCAAAAAGGCGGCTACCTCTACGAATATGGCGGCATGTTCCCATTCTAATAAAAATAAAAAGAGGCAACTTTATGTTGCCTCTTTTTTATTTAACGATGGTCGCCCAGGAAGAACAGTGCCATAGTACCGGGACCGGAGTGAGAGCCGATGACTGCACCCACGTAGCTGATCACCACTTCTTTGACACCATATTTTTCCTTCAGCATGGCAGCCAAGACTTCGGCTTCTTCCAGGCAGTCGCCATGGGAGATGAAAACGGTGTCGTTTTCTCCGGGCAGCTGCAGCTCCTCAAATTTCTTTGCCAAAGCTTCGATGGCAGCCTTTCTGCCCCGGCTCTTGGCCACATTGATTAAATGGCCCTCGTCATCTACATGAAGCACAGGCTTGATCTGCAGCATGGTGCCGAACAAGGCGGTGGCTGCGCTGACACGGCCGCCTCGCTTCAGATACATCAGATCGTTGACGGTAAACCAGTGGCACAGATGGAGTTTGTTTTCTTCAACCCACTTTGCGGTTTCTTCCAGAGAAAGACCGGCATCACGTTTCTTGCAAGCGTACCATACCAAAAGACCCTGACCCAGAGAAGCGCACAGGGTGTCTACCACAATGATCTTTCGCTCCGGGAAGCTTTCTTTCAGTTCTTCGGCTGCGATCACCGCAGACTGATAGGTGGTGCTCAGACCTGAAGAGAAGGCCATCACCAAAAGGTCCTCTCCTTGCTCTAAAAGAGGCTTCATGGCAGCGGCCCAACCCTCGGGGTTGGCGGCGGCTGTTTTTGCCACCTCACCGGCCCGAAGACCGGCATAGACCTCTTTCAAAAAGGCTTCAGAGATATCTGTGGACTCCTCACCCCGGAAAAGCAGGGAAAGAGGAACGTAGGATACATTCAGCTCCTGATACATATCTACAGGAAAATCGCATGCGCTATCAGTGATAATTTGAAAAGACATATACATAAACTCCTTAATGGAAAATACTGGACAGGTGTTTGGATCTTGGGTATAATGGAAAAGACCTGCTGGGACTTATTATAGCACAAAGGCGAAGTTTGTGTACCTACTGCTGCGTATCTGGCTTCTCCGGCAGGTAGAAAGAACGCTCTACTGGCAGTAGAGTGGGAAAATTGCGGACATTTGGAGGGGTTTTCTTGACGAATTTCCTGTTAAAACGATTTATAAAAAACCATGAACAGACTGGGGATAAACACGTGCGCAGCGCCGTTGGTCGGCTGGCAGGCATTGTGGGTATTGCGTGTAATGTGCTGCTGTTTTTGGGTAAGCTGGCGGTGGGTATTCTTTGCGGCAGTATGTCTATCACCGCTGACGCTATGAATAACTTGACCGATGCCGCCAGTTCCATTGTGACTTTGGTGGGCTTTAAGCTGGCAGAAAAGCCGGCAGACAGCGAGCATCCTTACGGTCATGCCCGGTTTGAGTATTTGTCCGGCCTTGGTGTGGCGGCGCTGATCTTAGTGATCGGTGTGGAGCTGGGAAAAGGCTCTCTGGATAAGATCCTCCACCCTCAGGCTTTGGAGATCACCGTGCCTGCTTTGTGCGTGCTGGTGGGAAGTATTTTGGTGAAACTGTGGCTCAGCGGCTTTAATAAAAAGCTGGGAGAAAAGATCAACTCCACGGCGCTGCTGACCACGGCGGCAGATAGCCGCAACGATGTGATCGCTACTTTGGCGGTTTTGGTTGCCAGTTTGGTAGAGCTGCTTACTTCTTGGCGGATCGACGGCTTCATGGGTCTGGGCGTAGCCATCTTTATTATTTACAACGGCATTATGCTGGGCAAAGAGACCATCAGTCCCCTGTTAGGCGAGGCGGCCAGCCCGGAGTTGCAGCAGCTGATCATAAGAGTGGTCAGCTCCCACCCGCTGGTGCTGGGCTATCACGATCTCATGGTCCACGATTACGGCCCCGGGCAGCGGTTTGCCAGCTTGCATGTGGAAATGGATAGCCGGGAAGATCCGCTGCTTTGTCACGAGGTTATCGACAATCTGGAGCGGACTTGCTTACAGGAACATAATGTTCACTTGGTGATCCACTATGATCCGGTGGCAGTGGGCGATGAGCGGCTGGATGCTTTGAAACTGGTGATCTGCCAGTGCCTACATACCATCGACACCCGGTTGACCATCCATGATTTCCGCATGGTTTCCGGCAAAGGACATAGCAATCTGATCTTCGACATCGTGCTTCCTTGGGATATGGAGGGAAGAAAACAGGAGATCCGGGAGAAAATACAAAGCGCCCTGGCCGATTACGACCAGAGCACTTATCATACGGTGATCACCTTTGATCCTGTTTGTTTTTTAAGTTAGAAAAGGCCAAAATCGCCCACAAAAACAGGCTGAGGGCCCGGGGACGGCAGGTAAACATAGGCACGCTGACGAGGATCAAAATCTCGTGCAGTACGTTGCCCAGTCCTTCCGGGGCTAAGGCAGACAGAATGTTTAGAAGCATCATTAAAAAGGTCACAGCCAAAGAAGAAAAGCTGATGATCCGCAAAACTTTTAAAAGCTGGGTATCCTGCTGCTTTTTCCCATGGATCAAAAGAAGAAACCCGGGAACAAAGAATACAAGGGACAGAACGGTTAGCGCTGCTGCCTGAGCAGTGGTGGGCTCTGGGATGTGGCCTAAGATAGCGCACAGGCAGTAAAAAAAGATCCAAATGCCGAATATGATCTTCTGTTTCATAGTAAACTCCTTGGGTTTGATAGTGTTATTGTAACCCATTCCCATTGGAAAAACAAGGAAAAAAAGCTGGACAGTGGAGCGTAAATTTGGTATAATAATGCAAATTATAAAGGAAAGGGAGTTGATTTCCCATGAAATGTCCGTTTTGCGGTGATCAGGAGAGCAAGGTCGTAGATTCCCGTCATTCTGAAGATGGCCTGAGCATCCGCCGTCGTAGAGAGTGTCTTGCTTGCCAGCGCCGGTTTACAACCTATGAGATCGTGGAAAGCTTGCCTATTATTGTGGTAAAGCGTGATGGCAGCCGTCAGAGCTTTGATCGCAATAAGATCATGCAGAGCATGGTCCGTGCTTTCGATAAGCGGCAGGTAGAGCTGTCTGCTTTGGACCGGATCACAACAGAAATTGAACAGACCATTCAGAATTCTCTGGATCGTGAGGTCAGCACCGATAAGATCGGTGAGATGGTTATGGAGCGGATCAAGCCTTTGGACGAGGTTGCTTATATCCGTTTTGCCTCTGTCTACCGCCGTTTCCAAGATGTTAATGGCTTCATTCACGAGATCAACACCTTTTTGGAAGAAAAATAAGGAGCGCTGAATATGGATCAGCTTCTGTCTTTGTTAAAGGAATTTGATATTGCCAATTTCCTGCCCCCTATGGATCAGTTTAGCGGCACGCTGCGGTTTTGGGCAGCGGTGATCATGCTAGCCGGGCCTCTGGTGATGCTGGGTCTTGGCTTATGGTATTATTACAAGCCTCCCAAGGAAGCAAACCATAGTGCAGGCTATCGTACCTATTTTGGCATGGGCAGCATTGCGGCATGGAAGTTTACCCAGAAGTTAGCTGGAAGAATTTATATGTTGTTAGGCGGCGGTTTGACTGCTGTGATGCTGGTGATCAGCTTCTTCTTTATCTGGGCAGCGCCTACCACCGCAATGACTTGGGCGCTTGTTTGCGTGATTTTGGAGCTGGGTCTGGCCTTGGCGGCTTGGCTGTATATCGAAAAGACCGTGAAGCAGACATTTGATGCCGACGGCAAAAAGATTTCTTAAATATCAAAAGACGGTTGTCCTTATGGACAACCGTCTTATTTTTAGTTTTCTTTTGTAAGGACTTTTTTCTGCCAGGATTTCTTGCCGCAGGCAGGACATGTCATTTTTCGGGTCAAGCCCATGTGGGGCGCCATAAGAACGCTTTTAAATGTGGGAACATAGTGATGGCCACATTCTGCGCACTTGTAATAGCCTGCCTTTTGCTCAATTTTGATCAAGAAGGGCACAGCAATCAAGAAAGGAATGATGCTGCCGAAGACGATGGTCGCTCTGATCCACTCAGCCAAGCCTTCGTTGTATGCTGCAAAAATGCTGGCAGGAAGCAAAGGAAGGATACAAATAATACCAATGATCAGTTCTGCCTTTAAAAGCATTCTATCCCGTTCCTCTTTTTCTTTTACCATTTGCAGTAACATTTCTTCGGTTTTTTTCTCATAATTTTCCATAGATACGACCTCCCCGCTTAATAAGTCATTGACGGTGATTTCCAGAATATCACAAAGCGCCAGCATAATGGAAGAGTCCGGCAAGGCCTTGCCGGTTTCCCACTTGGAGATGGCTCTGTCGGTGATATTCAGTTTTTCTGCCAGCTGCAGTTGGGTAAGACCTGCGGCCTTTCTGCGCTGGGCAATGAATTTTCCGATTTTTCGCTGGTCCATAGGAGTTCTCCTTTCACCTGTAGTATAGTCCCATCCGGGGAGAAAGTACACATACCGGTGGTTGAGTGGGGTCTTTGGGGAAGAAAATCAAGCCTGTGACGATATTTTACTATTTTTGCAACATGCTTGTCAATGGGAAGAACATAATACGAAGAGCAGAGCCTGCTCCACCTCCTTCCCGGTGTGATGAATATGAAAATATCACTACCATCATTATAGCTTGGTTTTTCGGCTATGGACGGGTAG
>JAZRCU010000078.1:0-2606 GCA_045659965.1 Faecousia sp. | reverse complement strand
TGCATTACTAGTCTGTTCAATTGTTATGATTTGCAAAAAGGATGATGGTAGCCAGAAGCCGAATCCCTAAGTGGAAAGGAGCATCCAGAATGTATTGTTCAAACTGTTACCGCTTAACCGATGATAAGAAATGTCCTATTTGCGGTTCCCGTAATTTGCAGGAACCCGCTCCTACTGATTATTGTTTTCTTATAGATAAAGAACTGATTTGGGCAACAGCCCTGGAAGACCTACTAAAAGACAACGGTATTCCTTTTGTTACAAAAAACAACTTGGGTGCTGGCTTGGCTGCAAAAATAGGTCCTGCTTTAGAGAGAAAGCAGTTCTATGTTCCGTATGCCGATTATGCCAATGCCAAAGCTTTGGAGGAAGAATTTTTTGCATTTGATTTCGTCTTTAAAGAATAATAGTACCGCCCTGGAGCATAGCTTCAGGGCGGCTCTTTCTTTATCTTGCATACAGCAATCCTACGATCCAGTTCCTAAATCGGCAGGGTAACAGCTTGCACAGCAGGCTGAGGCATTTATATCCTATGCCCAGTGTATAGATCGGTTTTACATTATTTCTGAGAGCGATTTTTGCAATGTACTTACCGGCAGTTTCCGGTTTCATTCCGTTTTTTTCATCTTTCTCCATACCAGCCACACTTCTGGAAATTCGTCCGTTATAGATATCGTCGCCAATAGTGGACTTGCGGCGAGCTTCTGTAAAGCCAGTGGCAATATCACCGGGCTGAACGCAGGTCACGGAGACCCCAAAAGGCTTGACTTCATTGGCAAGGCAGCAGGTATAGGACTCGATAGCCGCCTTAGATGCGGAATAGTAAGTCTGGAACGGAATGTGCGCCACGGCAGCGACGGAACTGATATTTACGATCCTACCGTTTCCTTGCTTGCGCATGATGGGCAATACTGCCTTGTTCATATTGACCATTCCGAAGAAATTCACTTCAAACTGCGCTTTTGCATCGCTTAGCTCTGTAAGTTCTACCGCGCCGGAAATGCCATTGCCAGCACAGTTGACCAAGATATCGATCCTGCCGTTTTCTGTAAGAATCTGCTCAACAGTTGTTTGGATGCTCGCTTCATCGGTCACATCTAGGCCAATATGGCAAACACCTTCAATCAGCTTTTCTCTGCGGCTGAATTCATAGACCTTACAGCCAGCATCCCGCAGCGCAATTGCCGTGCATCGACCAATACCGGAGCTGCCTCCCGTAACAATAGCTATCTTTGGATTCATAATGTTTCCTTTCCTAAAGCCGGAAGTCCAATCCTTTAAATACCCTTTTGTAAATCAATAGCCAATCAAAACACCGAAAAACAGTACAAAGACAGAAATAGCAAACAGTAACAATTGCAATTTCCAGGTCCACTTTAGCCATTTCCAATAAGATACATTCGCCATGGAAAGGCCGATCAGCAGCACGGGATTTGTGGGCAAAATTACATCGGTAAATCCATCTGCCATACAGTAGGTCAGAATCACCAATGTGGGAGAAATGCCCAGCGCATTGGTGATTGGCAGGACAATAGGCATAACCAAAAAAATCTTTGCTGAAGCCGAACCAATGAAGAGCTGCAAGAACAGGATTAGGGCATAGATCAAAAGTATCGTTACAAACTTTCCCTTCCCAATCAGAAGCTGCAGCACAGCATTCATAACCGTGTCGATGATATTGCTTTCAACCATCACAAGCTTTACTGAGGAAGCCAGTGCGATCATTGCCACTGCCGGGAGCATTGCCACGGCTCCTTGCAGGAAGAAAACCAAAACTTTCCGGAAGTCTTTGCACACAATCTGTCCTGCAATCAAACCGAATACCAAAAAGCTTGCTGCAAGGATCGGAATTGCAAGACCGGAAATGGCTCTTATGCTGGCGATCGCTACCAACAGTACGCCCTGGATGGCAAAGAATGTAGCATATACCCGAAAGATCTTCTGTTGATCTTGGGGCGCGTCATCTCCTCGCAGGATCAGACTCTCGCGCTTTTGTTGATCCATCTCATAAGTGGGTGAAGTCTCGGGATTTTGCCGGATTTTTTTCAGATATCCTAATAAGAACCCACACAAAACCAGATACACGATTACAAAGAATACCACTCTGAGCCACACACCGGAAGACACTGGAATCCCTGCCAGCTGGGCAGCTGTGCCCACAGAAAATGGATTGGTGATGGCGGTAGAAAAGCCAAAACACGCTGCCATCAAGCATGCACCCAGTCCCACCATCGTGTCCAGTTGCATAGACAGCATAAACACAATAATCAGCGGAAGAAGGGTCACCAGCTCCTCAAACATACCAAACAGGCTTCCGAAGAGCATAAACAGCAGTATCATAATACATACTACCGGGCCACCACTGTCCCGCAAGCGGCGCATAATAAACTCAATGAAGGTTTTAATGCCGCCAGTTTTGTCCAGCAGGTTGAAAACGCCGCCCATCACCAGCAAAAAAATGCTGATCATAATGATGGTCAGCGCATCCTCCGATGCAAACACCCGGATCGGCGCAGTGATTACACGCCAGGGTGCAATTCCTTCTACCTCGCCCGCTTGATATGTACCGGGGATGATGTTACTGTCTGCATCTCTTTCAAAGTCTC
>JAZRCU010000077.1:0-9765 GCA_045659965.1 Faecousia sp. | reverse complement strand
TTCCTTGTCGCCGAACTTCTTGCCGGTGACACCTTCCAGCTTTTCAACGTACTGCATGATCTCGGCCTGGATATCGTCGTTGATCATACGGCCGTCCTCGTAATACTTGGTGCAGGCCTCGGTGGAAATGGTGAAGCCCTGAGGAACAGGCAGACCAATGTTGGTCATTTCTGCCAGGTTTGCACCCTTACCGCCCAGCAGCTCACGCATGGAGCCGTTGCCTTCGGTGAACAAATAGACATACTTGTGAGACATTTGTTTTCTCCTTTCACATTTGCGGCTGAAAAATCAGCCACATTTATCTTCTTTTTATGGATTTACATTTTATGCCCAAATAGTATACCACGCAGGTTTTGAAAATGCAAATGTTTTTGCCGTTTTTTTGCATTTTTGCCGCATTTTGTGAGGATTTCACAAGAAAAGGGCATGGGTTGCGGTTGTGGAGGTGTATTTTTTGCAATTTCCAGAGGGCAAGAGAGCCCCAAAGACAAGCAAAGCGAAGGCGTTAGCGTACAAAGGTACGTGAGTCCTTCGGTTTGCGCAGTAAGGCAAAGCCTTTGCAAAACAAATCGTTGGAGCGGATGTGATCGCGGTGGTTGTTTTGGTCTGCTTCTTTGAAAAGAAAAAGCCCTAAACCGAAACGTAGGCTTTGCCGGTTTGGGGCTTTCTTGTTCTCTGGTATTAATATTCTCTTACGACTGCCTTAACAAGACCGATAATTTGGCAAAAAGTGCCGTCAATGGGGGGATAATCCGGGTTTTCCGGCAGCAGCCAAACTTGTCCGTTCTTTTTGGAAAGGCGCTTGACGGTGGCTTCATCTTCCAACAGGGCCACCACGATCTGTCCGTCGTCAGCGGTCTGCTGAGGGCGCACCACCACCTTATCACCATCTAAGATACCGGCGCCGATCATGCTCTGGCCTCTTACCCGGAGGGCAAAGCAATCGGGATCTCCATCCCAAGACATGGTGCCTTCCTGATTTTCTACGGCCAAAATAGGCATACCGGCAGTGACCACACCCACAATGGGGATCTGGCCGGGGCGCTGGGTGGTAACGATGGCCCGCTTGCTGCATTTTCCCGCGGGGGCAAGGAGCAAGCCGTCCTCCTGAAGCTGGTGCAGATGGTAGCTCACAGAGGCGGTGGAGCTTAAGCCCACGGCAGCGCCGATCTCCCGGATGGAGGGGGCAAAGCCATTTTCCTGCATATACTGATTTACAAAATCCAGAATCATCTGGGGCTTTTTGCTGTAGCGACCCATCATGCTCCCTCCTTTTTTAAAAGTATAACACAAATGTGCGAAAAAAGAAAGAGAAATTTTCACCGGGTTTCGACCATGTTTCTGGGGCCAAACAGATATACTAAAAGGACTCTGTTGAAAGGAGAGAAAAATATGGATCTATTACAGGAAAAGGAACTTTGGCAGCGTGTGTGTCCAAACAGGGAGGTGCTGCCCCAGGATACAGCCCAGGGTCTGCCGGGGCTGATCGCCGCGGAGGCTACCGATGCTGCGATGTACTTAATGCTGTCCCGACGTTTATCTGGCAATCAAAGCGCCATGCTGCGGCAGATGTATCAGCAGGCCCAATCCAATATTGCTTGCTTACGGGGGATCTATACGCTGATCACCGGAAAGCAGCCCTCTGCCCGGGGTTGTGATCCGGAAACAGGAACACCGACGCAAATACTGCGTCGGTGTTACGGAAATAAAATGAAGCTGCTTGCCCAATATGAAGCGCGCCGGGACGATAAGGAATATGGCACGGTCTTTGGACGCCTTGCCCAGCAGAGTCAAAACCATTTGCGGTTTTTGCTGGAGCTTCTGGGTAGTCTTTAAACGTCCATATGGGAAGTGACGGTGATCATTTCTTCTGTGATGGGGTGTCGGAAGGTCAGCATTTTGGCGCAAAGGGCTTGGGTATTTAGTCCCAGCGTTTTCGACAGGGCCAGACTTTCCGGGCTGCCGTACTGGGGATCGCCCAAAATGGGGCAGCCTAGGAAGCTGCAATGCACCCGTAGCTGGTGGGTCCGGCCGGTGATGGGCCAGAGGGCCAGCTTGGCGGTTTTTTCTTGGCGGCTGAGCACCCGATACCGGGTCAGACTTTCTTTGCCGCTATCATCCACATATCGCAGCAGACTTGGCAGCGGTCGCCGGGCAATGGGGGCGGAAATTTCCCCTTGGTCTGCTTCCGGGCAGCCCAGCACCCGGGCATGATACTGCTTGGTCAGATTGCCTTCCTGCAGTAGGGCATGGATGTGGGGATTTTTCGCCAGAAGCACCACCCCAAAGGTGTCCCGGTCCAGCCGGGTCACAGGATGAAAGGCCCAGTTTTGGCCGGTTTCTTGGTAGTACCAAAGCACCCGGTTGGCGAGTGTGCCGGAATTGGTGGCCCGGGAGGGGTGGATCAGCATGCCGGCCGGCTTGTCCACCGCCAGCAGGTGATCATCTTCATACAAGACGGTCAGTTCTCCCGGCTCGGCCGGGTACTGGGGGGCGACTTCTTCCAAAAGCACCTGCACAGTATCTCCTTTTTGCACCGGAAAATCTGTGTGTTGGGGGCAGCCGTTGACCAAAAGCCGCTGCTGCCATTTTAACTTGTTCATAAGGCCGGTGGAGATCTTCATATCCTGACGCAGGATATCAGAGAGTCTGCCCGGCCGTTCTGCCTTGTAGCTTAGCAACGGCGCTACCTCCTTGTCTTAATAGCAAAAATACCCTGCTATCAAAGCAGGGTATTTTTAAAATCTTACAGAGCGGACTTAGCCTTCTCAACCAGAGCAGCGAAAGCAGCTGCGTCCTGGATAGCCATCTCGGACAGGCTCTTACGGTTCATCTCGATGCCAGCCTTCTTCACGCCGTTCATGAACTTGGAGTAGTTCAGACCGTAGGGAGCAACAGCTGCGGAAATACGAGAGATCCACAGACGGCGGTAATCACGCTTCTTCAGCTTACGGCCGACGAAAGCGTAGTTGCCGGACTTCATGACGGCCTGCTTAGCCATCTTAAAGTGCTTGGACTTAGAACCCCAGTAGCCCTTGGCCAGCTTCAGGGTAGCATTTCTTCTCTTGCGCGTCATCATTGCGCCTTTTACTCTTGCCATTTCAGTATCCTCCTAACTTCTTATTTGTACGGAATCATCTTCTTGACGGCCGCAACATTGGTCACGTCAGCGTAAGCAGTGGTGCGCAGACGACGGGTACGCTTGGTGTCCTTCTTGGTCAGGATGTGGCTCTTGTATGCGCGGGCTCTCTTAACCTTACCGGACTTGGTCAGGTTGAATCTCTTCTTTGCACCGCTATGGGTTTTCAGCTTAGGCATAGTGTAGTTCTCCTTCCGTATCTTTGGTATGACTGCAAAAGCAGTCTGAACTTACTTACTGTTTTTGGGGGTCAGGAACATCGCCATAAAGCGACCTTCCAGCTTGGGGTTTTTCTCCATGGTAGCAACTTCAGCGCAGGCATCGGCAAACTCGATCAGCAGCTTCTCACCCAGATTGGTATGTGCCATTTCACGACCGCGGAAACGAACGCTGACTTTTACACGGTTACCGTCGCTGAGGAACTTGACCGCGCTACGGATCTTGGTGTTCAGGTCGTTGGTGTCGATGCTGGGGCTCATGCGGATCTCCTTGACTTCCACAACCTTCTGGTTCTTCTTGGCTTCCTTCTCGCGCTTCTTCTGATCGAAGCAGAACTTGGAATAGTCCATGATCTTACAGACGGGGGGAACGGCATTGGGAGAGATCTTCACCAGGTCCAGGCCCTGCTCTTCGGCCATTTCGTTGGCCTGCTGGGCAGAAACAATACCCAACTGGGCACCGTCCTCACCGATTAAGCGGACTTCCTTGTCCCGGATCTCTTCATTGAGCTGATGTTCTAACTTAGCGATGGTAAGCACCTCCATACTTTTGCTAACCGGGTCTTGGGGGATCACCCCTCCAAAAACCAATAAAAAAGCGGATGCCAAAGCATCCGCATACTCGCAACGTAACATTCCTATACAGGAAAAAGTTGGAATATTAACCGCTTTGCCATATTGCTTGCGGTGAGGCGGATGTTCAGCCTTCTTTATTACCCGGGTATCTTACCACAGTTTTTCTCCCTTGTCAATAGGATTTTTTCCTGTTTTTTCGCAATATTTCTAATTTTTTCTTAAATTGTAAAATAGCTATTTACAAATGTCTTTGTATGGTGTATCATAACGGCAACAGAGTAGGAAACCTCGCGTGAAGTGCTGTCAAAATGGGGAGTCGAGTGACAGACGAAGGATTTATGATCCGCGATGGGGTATCCGCACCCGCTGAGACATATTGGATTTTCTCCTTTATGCAAAGCGATACTCGGTCAGGCAAGGCCGCCGATGTGTATCAGAGAATGTTTACTCCCCTGTGCTTTTTGCGCTGGGGATTTTTTATTTTCTCTGATAGGCGGTGGTGTTGCCCCAAAAAGGAGGAAAATATTATGTCAACCAATGCAAGTACGACTCTATACCCCCATCCCTTTTCCAAGGCCTACTGGCGGGATGCTGCAAGTGAGCTGAAAAGCACAAGAATGCTGGTGATCACCGCTTTGATGATCGCTTTGCGTGTGGCCCTGAAGCCCCTGGCCATTCCCTTGGGACCTCAGCTGAGCATCCAGACCGCCATGCTGGCAACTGCCCTGGGCGCGATGATCTACGGTCCTGTGGTGGCCATTCCTGCGGCGATGATCTCCGATACCATCGGCTTTTTGATCTTCCCCACAGGCGATTACTTCCTGCCCTTTATGCTCACAGAGATCGCAAGCACCATGCTCTACGCATTGTGTTTGTATCGGGCAAAGCCCACGGCTTTCCGGGTGATGCTGGCCCGGTTCTTCATCTGCTTCTTTGTCAATGTAATTTTGCAGCAGGTGATCTTTGCATGGCAGTATCTGTACATGGGTAACCCCGAAAAAGCTATGGATACTGTGCTGGGCATCACCGGTGTGGCCCGGATCTTCAAGAATTTGTGCTTCTTCCCGGTGGAGTCTGTGGTGCTGACCCTGTTTTTGAAGCTTTTACTGCCTGCGGTACAAAGAGCCAAGCTGGTGCACACCAGAGAGAGCGCTCTGCAGTTTACTGCAAAGCAGGTAGTAGCACTGGTTTGCCTGCTGGCTATCGGTGTGGGTACATCTTTAAGCTACCTGTCCTACCGGTATGACCCCAGCGGTGAAGGCAAGTCCCGCTCTGCTGACTACACAGATGCTGAGCGTGTGGAAATGAACCAGAAAATGACTGCCCTTGTGCAGGAAAAGACAGAAAATTGGGATGCAGAAACCTTGGTGTGCATCGTCGACAGCGCCTACCGGCCTATGTTTGACGATACCACCGACTATACTGTGTCTGTGTATATTCTCGATAAGTATAACTTTGCCGTGGGGCAAGCGGCAGAGGAGGGCTATGATATGGATACCTTGTGGGGCTACTCCAAGTCCGGCCCGAAGAACGATCCTCACCAGTCCCTGATGAAGGTGGCGCAGGTGACCTTCGAAATGAACGAGAGCACTGAGAAAGTGGTTGACTTCAACCTGACGCTGGCAGAATAATGGATAAAAAAGGGCATGCTTCTGCATGCCCTTTTTATTTGACAGAAAAAATATTATATATTATAATAAGGTACAGAAATTATCTTTAAGGAGTGTAAGATATGCATTTAGATCACGATCATATTGCCGGAGGTCATCACGACCATTCCCATGAACATACCCACGAGCATGAACATACCCACGATGGGGTGACCCACAGCCATCCCCACACCCATGCTCACGCCCACGATCATCAGCATCCCCATGAGCACGGGGCTTTGCATGATGATCATTGTGACCACACCCATACCCACGCAGATGGCTGCGGCCATAGCTGTGCCGGCTGCGCAGGCAGCTGCCAGCACACCCCCATGGAGGAGCTGATGGCTCTGATGCAGTACATGGTGGGCCACAACGCTGCCCATGCCAAGGAACTGGCAGATCTGGCAGCCCAGCTGGAAAAAGCCGGCAACCGGGCCGCTTTCGAGCAAGTCATGGCAGCGGTGTCTGATTTTGAAAAGGGCAATCTGCGGCTGAGCACAGTTTTGGCTAGTCTGAAATAAGGAGAAAACATATGTGTCTTTCTACTGTATATCAAAATGTAAAGCAGGATAGCACCATTCTTATGAAGAATGTGATGCGGATCGAATGTACCGAAACTCAGGTCACTTTGACGGACCTGATGGATCGCACCCTCACGGTGGAGGGTAAGCTGGAAAGCGCCAATCTGGTGGACGGCTTTGTGATCATCAAAAGCAACTGATCCCTAGGGCGTGCCAAAAGCACGCCCTGATTTTGCTATAAAAAAGGAGCTGACCCAGATGGAATTTCGTGGGGCTTGGATGTGGTATTACGGAGAATATGCCATTTATCACAGTTTAAAAACAAATCTACGCAGACAGGAGCGGTCTGGCTTTGCGCCACCGCTGTGGAAATTATCCACCCCCTATCCCAGCGTGCGGTTTAAAAAGACATTTTCCTGTGAGGGAGGCTCTTTCCGCTGCTTTTTAAACGGCATGGGCAGAGTGCGTCTGGACGGGGTATACTATGAAGAAAAAACATGGATCCCCTTGACCCCGGGAGAGCATACCATTGTGATTTCTGTATTTCGGGAAAACGGCTTGCCGGCAGCCTTTGTGGAAAGTGATGTTTGTCCCAGCGACGATAGCTGGCTGGCAGATTATTATGTAGGCAATTATTCCCCGGCAGAGTCTGACCCGAAGCTAAATGACCCGGAGGTTTCTCCGGAAAAGTTCCCCTTTGCCTATGAAACTTGCCTGCCGGTGGCGGTGACAGACACAGCGCTTGGCAGACTCTATGATTTTGGCAGAGAGCTGTTTGGCTTTTTGGATATTGCCGGGGCAGACCCGGAGGACACCTTACAGGTTTTCTACGGAGAGAGCCGGGAAGAGGCGCTAGATCCGGAAAACTGCATTCTTCTGGAACGTGTATCCGGAGAGGATCACTACCGCCTGCGGCAACGGGCTTTTCGGTATGTGTGCATTAAAAATGCATCCGAGGCGCTACAGGTGGCGGCGCAGTTTGAGTATTTGCCCTTGGAGAAAAAGGGCAGCTTTACCTGCGACCGGCCGGCATTTAATAAGATCTATCAGGTGGCGGCAGATACCTTCCATTTAAATTGCCGGGAGGCATTTTTAGATGGCATCAAGCGTGACCGCTGGATCTGGGGCGGCGATGCTTATCAGTCTGCCCGGATCAACAGCTACCTCTTTGCCGATAAGGCTATCGAGCAGCGTACGGCCTTGGGTCTTGTGGGAAAAGTCCCCATCGAGCAGCATATCAACACCATTTTAGACTATAGCTTTCTGTGGATCATCGGTCTTTGGGAGCATACCCTTGTGTATGGGGATAAAACCTATTTAAACCGGGCATTCCCTATGGCGCTGCAGCTGATGGCCTTTTGCGAGGAACAGATCAACGAAGAGGGCTTTGTGGAAGCTACGGGCAAATACGACTGGACCTTTGTGGACTGGGCGGACATGGACAAGGAAGGCCCTGTTTGCGCTGAGCAGATCCTCATGGTGGCAGCTTACCGGGCCTTGGCAAAAATGGCAGAAGCCTTAGATCTGGATGCAAAACCCTTTGCAGAAAAGGCAGAGGCGCTTTTGCAACGGGTCAACCGCGATTATTGGGATGAAGCGCAAGGTGCTTATATCGATAGCTACATTTCCGGCAAGAAAAACGTCACCCGCCATGCCAATATCTTTGCGGTGATGTATGATCTGACCACGCCTGAGCAGACCGAAAGCATCTTAAATCGGGTGCTGAAAAATGATAATGTTCCTAAGATCACCACCCCTTATTTTATGGGGTATGAGCTGGATGTCTTGGGCAAGCTGGGAGAAATTTCCCAGATTGAGCAGGTACTTACATCTTATTGGGGCGGCATGCTGGCGGCCGGGGCGGAAACCATCTGGGAAGAGTATAAGCCTTACGAAACCGGTATCGAGCATTACGCTATGTACGGCAACAAATTTGGAAGATCCCTGTGCCATGCCTGGGGCGCTGGACCGATCTATATCTTTGGCAGATACTATTTAGGTGTGTATCCCACATCCTCCGGCTTTGCCACTTACAAGGTTGCCCCCAATTTAGGCGGTCTTAACAAGATTCAGGGCTTTGTGCCTGTTGGCGACGGCGGTGTGCAGGTGTACATGGACAAGGAAATCTTACAGGTCACCACCACAGCCCCCGGTGGCACGCTGGTGCTTGGGGCTAAGGAATATCCTCTGATTCCGGGGGAAAAGATCACCATTTCTTTATAAAACGCAAGGGGCCTAAAAGGTCCCTTGTTTTTTTGTTGGAAAGAAAATTTTTCGGGTGTTGTGAAAATGTACAAAAGTACACGGGAAAGGTTGTGCAATATGTAGAAAGTGTTAATTTGACAGAAAATGCCATTGCGGTTTTTGTGCAAAAGTGCTATAATCCCCATGCGGGAACGCGAAGCGCTCTCACTATGAATCAGTCGGAAAAACCGACATAAATAGGAGGATACTAAAATGAAAAAGCTGATTGCATTGCTGTTGGCATTGGTTATGGTTTTGGGCTTGGCCGCTTGTAACAAGGCTCCCGTTGAGACCACCCCTGCCACCGGCGGCGAAACTCAGGGCACAGAAGCTGCTGCTGACGGTTCTGTTTACTGGCTGAACTTCAAGCCCGAGTCCGACGAGGCTCTGCAGGAGATCGCAGCTATGTACAAGGAAGAGACCGGCGTCGAAGTTAAGGTCGTCACCGCTGCTTCCGGTACTTACGAAGAGACTCTGACTGCACAGATGGATAAGTCTGATGCTCCCACCATGTTCGTCGTTGGCAACTCCAACGCTGTTAAGTCCTGGGGCGACTACTGCCTGGACCTGACTGACACCGACATCGCTAAGGAACTGAACACCGATGCTTACATGCTCTATGACGAAGAGGGCAAGCTGTGCTCCATCGGCTACTGCTACGAAGCATACGGCATCATTGTAAACAAGGCTCTGCTGGCAGAAGCTGGCCATAGCCTGGAAGAGATCACCAACTTCGAGACCCTGAAGGCTGTTGCTGAGGACATCCACGCTCGCGCTGACGAGCTGGGCTTCGACGCTTTCGGCTCCGCCGGCATGGACGATAGCTCCTCCTGGCGCTTCACCGGTCACCTGATCAACCTGGAATACTACTATGAGTCTGTTGACGCTCCCGAGAAGTGGGAAGAGTGCCCCGCTGAGCTCACCGGCGCATACATGGATAACTTCAAGAACCTGTACGATCTGATCGTCACCAACTCCATGACCGACCGCAAGGATCTGGCCAATGGCGGCTTCGACGGCCAGGCTGAGTTCAAGGAAGGCAAGTGCGTATTCTATCCTCAGGGCAACTGGGAGTACGCTGGCATCAGCGAAGCTATCGCTGCTGAAGATCTGGCTATGATCCCCTACTACTGCGGTGTTGAGGGTGAAGAGAAGGCTGGCCTGAACTGCGGCACTGAGAACTACTGGGCAGTCAACGCTGAAGCTTCCGAGGAAGACATCGCTGCTACTTTGGCATTCATGAAGTGGCTGGTCACCGATCCCGAGGCTTCCGAGAAGGCAGTTGCTACCTTCGGCGTTATGCCTTATAAGAGCGCTGTTGCTTCCACCAACCCCTTCTTGGCTCAGGCTAACGATTACCTGGCAAACGGCTGCTACAACATGTGGTGGGCAACCAACTATCAGCCCAACGTCAA
>JAZRCU010000076.1:0-2628 GCA_045659965.1 Faecousia sp. | reverse complement strand
GGCAGATCATTTTGAGGTGGCTGGCTTCTGGTATAACCCCAACATCCACCCCTACACAGAGTTTCGCTCTCGTCGGGAGTCGGTGCGGCAGTATGCCCCCACCATTGATCTGCCCTTGATCGAAAATAACAATTATGCCCTTCGTCCTTTTATCCGGGCGGTGGCAGAGGATATTGCACATCGCTGCGGCACTTGCTACCAGATGCGGCTGATGGAAACGGCTCGGCAGGCCAAGGAATTGGGCTTTGACTCCTTTACCTCCAGCCTCTTTATCAGCCCCTATCAAAACCATGAGCTGATGCGTCAGGTGGCAGAACAGGCAGCGGCAGAGTATGGGGTAGAATTTCTTTACCGGGATTTTCGACCCTATTTTAAAGCCGGACAGGAAAAGGCCAGAGAATTGGGCTTTTATATGCAAAAATATTGCGGCTGCGTGTTCTCTGAGGAAGAGCGTTACATCAAAGCCAAAAAAATGATACCTTGAGGGATTACAATGAAGAATTTACAGTTTGCCGTACCTTGTCTGTTTGGTCTGGAAGGCTTAGCAGGTGACGAATTAAAACGGCTGAATATGGAAAATGTACAGGTGGAAAACGGCCGGGTGCTGTTTTCCGGTGACGAGACCGCTTTGGCCAAGGCCAATGTGTGTTTGCGTACCGGTGAGCGGATCTTGCTGGTGCTGTCCACCTTTGAGGCAAAGACTTTTGAAGAGCTTTTCCAAGGGGTATATCGCACCAATCTGGAAGATTTTATCCCCAAGGACGGGGCATTTCCTGTAAAAGGCCACTGCTTAAACAGTCAGCTGATGAGCGTGCCGGACTGTCAGGCCATTATCAAAAAGGCGGCTTCCAAGCGTTTAGGCGAAAAATACGGTGTGTCCTGGCTGCCGGAAACAGGTGTGAAGTTCCAGCTGCAGTTTGCCATTATGCAAGATAAGGTGACCTTGTATCTGGACACCTCCGGTGTGGGCCTGCACAAACGGGGCTACCGGGCGGTTGGCAATGAAGCACCTTTGCGGGAAACTTTGGCGGCTGCCATGGTGATGCTGACCCGCTATCGGGGCAGAGAATTTTTCTGGGATCCCTTCTGCGGCTCCGGCACCATTCCTATTGAGGCGGCTATGATCGCCAAAAACCGGGCACCGGGCTTAAAGCGTCGGTTTGCAGCAGAAGCATTCCCCTGGATGGACAAGCAGATCTGGGAGGATGTCCGTGCAGAGGCGCAGGATAAGGAGTTTAACGGCGCTTATCGCATTTTAGGTTCTGACAATGATCCTAAGTGTGTCAGCTTGTCCATGGCCAATGCCAGAAAGGCCGGGGTTGCCGATTGTATTACCTTCCAAGATGGAGATGCCACCAAAATGAGTCTGCCCTGTGACAGCGGCATTTTGGTTTGTAATCCTCCCTACGGCCAGCGGATGCTGGAGCAGCAAAGCGCCCAGCGGCTCTATGGGGCTTTGGGTCGCCATTTGAAATTTGCCAATGACTGGAAGAAATTTATTATCACCTCCGAGCCGGAGTTTGAGCATTATTTCGGCCGCCGGGCAGACAAAAAGCGCAAGCTTTATAACGGCATGATCAAGTGTGATTATTATATGTATACAGATAACCAGAGAAAGAAGAAATAAAGCCATGCTGCATCTGTTTATTATCAATCCGGCTGCTGGCAGTCGGGACAGAACAAAATATTATTCCAAGCTGATTCACGAGGCTTGTCAAAGCCGGGGTCTGCAGTACCGCATCCACGTATCCCGGGCACCGGGAGATTGCCGGGCAACTGCCCGGGCGGCGGCTGAAACCGGTGAGCCGGTGAAGATCTATGCCTGTGGCGGCGATGGCACACTCAATGAGGTGGTAGATGGCGCTGCTGGCTTTGACAATGCGGCGGTAACCGTATTTTCCGGCGGCAGCGGCAACGATTTTACCAAGCTGTTTGACGATCCGGAGGCTTTCCGGGAGATTGACCGCCTGTTAGATAGCGAAGAGGTCACCTTTGATCTGATCGACTGCTGCGGACAAAAGAGTCTGAACATCTGCTCTGTGGGTCTGGATGCCCGGATCGCTGCAGATGTGGCAAACTATAAGCGGCTGCCTTTGTTATCCGGTTTCCGTGCCTATGCGGTTTCTGTGCTTGTAAATATTTTTAAGGGCATTTCTGAACACTACCGGGTGGAGCTGGACGGAGAAATCTTGGACCAGGACTTTACCTTGATCTGTGCCTGTAACGGACGCTATTACGGCGGCGGCTTTAATCCTGTGCCCCAGGCGGATCCTACCGATGGGCTTTTGGATGTGCTGCTGATCAAAAAGGTGTCCTTATTGCAAGTGCCGCTGGTTATCGGCAAATACAAAGACGGAAAATATAAGGAGCTTTCCCAGTACATCCGCCATGTGAAAACGGATAAGCTGACAATCCTCTGTGACAAGGATGTGTCTGTGAACTTAGACGGTGAGATCGTCCCGGCTAAGACTGTGGAAATGGCGGTTTCCAAGCAAAAGCTCCGTTTCTTCTACCCCAAGGGACTGACTTGGAGCAAGACCCCAGTAAGCGTATAATAAAAATGCTCAGAGGAATCTGGGCATTTTTCTTTTTAGGGTTTTGTTTTTGGACAAACTGTGGTAAACTATA
>JAZRCU010000075.1:0-3762 GCA_045659965.1 Faecousia sp. | reverse complement strand
TGTAGCGCTGCTTGCCGGTGTAGAGGATATTGATAACACCACTTTGGCTGAGCGTCCCCAGATGTTTGACTCCGTGGCCCGTCCCTATGTGCTGGCCCATGGCGATACTTTCAACAGTCTGCCCTCCTGCGGTGTAGGCGGCCCTATGGCCCAAGCTGCAGAGGCAGAGAAGATCCTGTCCTGTGAGCCGGATATCGTGATCTCTGAGTTTGAGGATGTAGACAAGTCCAATGCGCTGCAGGATCAGCTGGGTGTCCCGGTGATCACCTTGGGCGCTGGCAGTCAGGGCGTGTTTGACGCAAAGTTTGCCGGCTCTATGGAGCTTCTGGGTAAGATCTTTGATCAGGAAGAAAAGGCAGCTCAGCTTGTAGCCTTTGTAGCAGAGGAAAGGGCAGCCATTGAAGCGGCCGTTGCCGACATCCCCGAAGAGGATAAGCCCAGCGTATATATTTGCGGCCTTGGCAACTGGGGTACGACTAACCATTTGATGACTGCGGAAAATTACATCTCCTTCCAAGTGGCTGGTGTAAAGAATGTGGTGTCCGGCTTGGGTATCGAGGGTATCGGCCCCATCGAGGAAGAAAAGTTCGTGCAGCTGGGCGAAAAGATGGACATCATCATTATGGACGCGGCAGCTGTAAAGAACATTAAGCCTCTGTACGCAGAAGATAACACCATGTTCGATACCTGCAAGGCATGGCAGGAGGGCGAGGTTTATTTGGAAATGGCATACAATGCCTATTACACCAACTATGAGATCGCTCTGATCAACACTTGGTTTATTGCTAAGACAGTCTATCCGGAAGTCTTTGCAGATGTGGATATCACCGCCAAAACCAACGAGGTCACAAAGATGTTCTTAGATAAAGAGCTGGCAGAAGAGATTTTCGCCTGCCCCTCCAGCTTTGGCGGCTATGGTAAGATGGACACAGAAACTTTCTTCGGATAATTCCTTTTTCTTGCAAGAAGACCCAAATTATGATATGCTAAGAAAAATACAACAGAGAGGAATTACCATGGAGAAAAAGGATATCATCGAGTTTTTTGACCGCTGCGCGCCTATGTGGGATGAGCAGATGATCAAAAGCGATGTAAAGATCGGCAAGATCCTGGACAATGCAGAGGTAGGCCCGGGCATGGATGTGCTGGATGTGGCCTGCGGTACAGGCGTGATGTTTGATTATTATTTGCAGCGGGATGTGGCGTCTGTCACAGGCATTGATATTGCCCCCCAGATGGCAAAGATCGCCCAAGAAAAGTACGCAGCAGAAGATAAGGTGCAGGTGATCTGCGGCGATGTGGAAGAATACGCCTTTGATCGGAAATTTGACCGGATCGTGGTGTATAATGCTTTTCCCCATTTTCCTTACCCTAAGCGGCTGATCAAAATTCTTGCCGGACTGTTAAAGGAAAACGGCAGACTCACCGTGGCCCACGGCATGAGCAGGGAAGCGATCGACGGCCATCATAGCGGCTCTGCCAGGAAGGTTAGCAAGGGACTCATGTCCGCAGAAAGCTTGAAGCGGATCTTTGATGCCCACTTCCAAGTGGAAGTGGTGATCTCCAATGATTATATGTATCAGGTCAGCGGTGTGAAACGGGATGTGCTGGCCCATTCCCACGGGGGTGCCACCCATTCCCATGGCGGTCTGACCCATTGCCACACCCATGGGGAGGAAGCCCACGATCATCTGCCCAGAGAAAATGCCACTCCCTTGGCAGAGCTTCTGGCCATGATGCGTTATCTTGTGAGCCATAATGATGCCCATGCACAGGAGGTGGCGGACCTTGCCCGGGAGCTGATGGCAGCCGGCAAGGATGTAGCTTATGATGAGCTGATGGATGCGGTGTCGGATTTTGATATGGACAATGCCAAGCTGGCAGCCATCTTGGAAAAACTGTCTGTAGAAGAAGATATCTAAACAAAAAGAGTGTTGCCCTTGGGCAACACTCTTTTTTCTTATTTATCGCAGATCAGCCGGAACGCGCCATAGGCGCCGGCATCGTTGCCTAAGGTGGCTAAGGCAAATCCCGTTTCTCGGCAGCCGGGGAAGGCATAGCGCAAAAAGTGTTTCTTTGCGCCATCCAGTAAAGGCTTGCCGGCCTTGCTCACACCGCCTCCCAGCACGATCAGCTCCGGGTCGGTGACGCAGCATAGCATGGCAAGAAATCTGCCTAAATGATCGTAATAGGTTTCTGTAATGGCGATCGCATCGGTATGGCATGCGGCAGCAGCATCAAAAATGCTCTTGGCAGTTATCTTTTCTAAAAAGCTGCCGGGATGGGCAGCCAAATATTCCTTTGCCAGACGGACAATGCCTGTGGCGGAACAATATTGCTCTGCGCAGCCGTAATTGCCGCAGTTGCAGGGGGTAGTTTCTGTAGGCACAATGCAGACGTGGCCAATTTCGCCTCCAGCACCATGGGTGCCGTGAAGCACTTTGCCATCTACCACAATGCCACCGCCAACCCCTGTGCCTAAGGTCACAAAGATCAGGTTTTTGTAGCCTTCGCCACCGCCTTTCCAGCACTCGCCTAAGGCGGCTACGGAAGCATCGTTTCCGGCTGCCACTGGCAGTCCGGTCAAATCAGATAATATCTTTTCAATATGCATTTCGCCCCAACCTAAATTGACGCAGCCAGCTACTGTGCCATCTGGCCGTACCGGGCCGGGTACGCCGATGCCAATGCCCAAAAGATCTTCTTTAGAGATATTTTGCTGGAATAGAAACTGTCCAATGGAGGCGGCAATATCCGGCAGGATCTGCTGTCCATCATTTGCGGTATTTGTGGGGATCTCCCACTTTGTCAGAAGCTGTCCGCTTTCATTAAAATACGCAATTTTTACAGTTGTTCCGCCTAAATCGACACCAAAACCATATTTCATAGCCCTTACCTCCTTTTTCTGTATTATATAATGAAAAAAGGAAAAAAGAAAGAGAATATAAAAAATTTATAATGCTTGCCTTTTCTAATAAAGTAGGGTAACATATAAATAGAAACTTTTGAAAGGATGGGCCTTTTTATGATTAAAGTGGATATTGGAAATGTTTGGGGACGACTGTCCTTACCGGACCTGTTGCGGATGGAAAAGGAAGTGTTCGATGCCCATATGGCTTTGACTGACCATAGCGGTGAGGGTAGCGATTTTTTAGGTTGGCTGGATCTGCCTGTGGACAAGGAGACTGATGAGATCCGCCGTATCCGTGCAGCTGCCAAGAAGATTCGCCAAAACAGTGATGTTTTCGTGGTCATCGGCATTGGCGGTAGCTACTTAGGCCCTCGCGCTGCGATTGAACTGATGCAGGGCGCAAACCACAACATCGGCAAGGGTAAGGGTAACCCCCAGATCTTCTATGCCGGTAACACCTTGTCCACCCGTCATTGGAATGAACTGTGCCGTCTGCTGGAGGGCAAGGATTTCTCCATCGCCATCATCAGTAAGTCCGGCACTACCACCGAGCCTGCCATCGCAACCCGGGCTCTGCGCTGGATGCTGGAGCGCAAGTACGGCACCGAGGGTGCTAAGCAGCGTACCTACGCCATCACCGATCCCGTCAAGGGCGCTCTGCGTCAGATGGCTGACGAGCAGGGTTGGGAGAGCTTCGTGATTCCCCCCAGCGCCGGCGGCCGCTTCTCCGTGCTGACTCCCGTGGGCCTGCTGCCCATTGCTGTGGCGGGCATTGACATTATGGAAATGCTCAACGGTGCTATGGATGCCAAGGAAGCTTACGCCCTGCGTTCCTTCGAGAACCCCGTGTG
>JAZRCU010000074.1:0-2499 GCA_045659965.1 Faecousia sp. | reverse complement strand
ACCATTGATTTCTACGCAAAACAGGAATGTAATGTCTACATGATCGAGTTTGACAATCCCTATTACTATTATGCAGACTATTACGATCACAACTTTAACCCCACCCGTCCTGCTGAGACGGTTCCTTATGAGCAGGTGCTGCAGTGGAAGCGCCAGTGCGAGGCAGAGATCTCTAAAAGAGGTTTGCAGTTCCATGATATGGGTCACGGCTGGACTGCCGAGCCCTTTGGTCTTGCTTCCACAGAAGGCTGGAAGAGCGCTGAGGTTTCCTTGACTGCCCAGCAGGAAGAAGCTGTGGCAGAGATTGGCGGCAAGCGGGAACTGTGGCGTGGCGTTGCCCTGAACACCAATTTGTGCATGTCCAATCCCAAGGTCCGCACCCAGATGGCTAACTACATTGCCGACTATGCCCAGCAGGCTGCCAATGTGGATTATCTGCACGTTTGGCTGGCTGACGGCAGCCGCAATCACTGCGAGTGTGAAAACTGTGTAAAGATGCGTCCCAGTGATTATTACTTGATGATCATGAACGAGCTGGATGAGATCCTGACCGCCCGGGGTCTGGACACCCGTATCGTATTTATTTGCTACGTGGACACCCTTTTTGCTCCGGAGAAGATCACCATCAACAATCCCAGACGTTTCTCCTTGCTGTATGCTCCCATCCAGAGAAGCTACTGCTCCAGCGTGGATGAGACCATGCCTATTCCCGAGGCCCAGCCTTATATCCGGAACAAATGGCCTGCTCCCAAGTCTGCAATGGCCCATCTGGCGCTGCTGCGGAAGTGGCAGGAGAATTGGCCCGGCCCTACATTCTGTTATGAATATCATTTCTGGAAGCATCAGTATTTTGATCCCAGCGGTCTGTACATTGCCCGTCGCATCTACGAGGATATTAAGAGCCTGAAATACATGGGCTTGGACGGCTTCGTGGAAGATGGCTCCCAGAGATCCTTCTTCCCCAACGGCTTGGCGATCTATGTGTTTGCAGAGACCCTTTTAAATCAGGATGCAGATTTTGTCGCTTTGGTGGAGGATTACTTCAGCCACGCATACGGCAAGGACTGGAAGCAGGCCCTTGCGTATCTGAAGGATGTGGAAGCGGCATTTAACTTTGCCTACATGTCCGGTGAGGCCGGTGAGGACAAGACTCGTGACAGATTCTATGCTCCTTCCCAGAAAGAAAAGCTGGAGTCTGCCAAGGATCTGGCGGTGCAGGGCAGAAAGCTCTATGCAGACCACCATATCAACCCCACCAGACCCCAGACCATCTCTTGGCGGCTTTTGCACCACCATGCGCAGTATATTGAAAACTTAGGCCCCATCATTGCCCAGGTGGCCATTGGCAACAAGGCAGAAGCGCAGGAAATGGCAAAGAAGTTCTATGCTTCTTTCGGTGTGCATGAGTATGAGATCGAGCGCTATTTAGACTTCTGTCTGGCTATGCGCTACATTGAATTCAAAGTGCTCAAAGACTATCCCATGCCTTTGCAAGAAGGTAACTAAATGAAAGCAGGCTGCGCCAAATGGCGCAGCCTGTGTTTTTATTTCATAGGTTTTAAATGGGAAGGGGTCGTGCCGCAACAGCCGCCTACCAAAGTTGCGCCCATGGCCATACAATCAGACAAGATCTTTTGGAATTCCTCCGGCATCATAGGGTAGTGGGGGAGATTGTCCTGCCCAATGGTGGGCACACCGGCATTGGGTTTGCACAAAAGAGGGCCTTTGACATACCGGCGAAGCTTGCTGACAAGATAGGGGGTCATCATGTCTGCTGCCACGCAGTTAAAGCCTACGGCAGCTGCTCCCAGCTGCTCCAAATTCTGCAGCACCGGGCCGGCATCCATACCGGAAAACAAAGAGCCATCGGCTTGCATGGTAAAACTGTACATCACAGTTTCTGCACCTTCTAATTCTGCAGCGGTGAGAATGGCCTCGGCTTCTTGGGGATATAATAAAGTTTCTGCCACCAGAAGATCAGCACCGCCGTCCATAAGGCCTCTGATCTGCCGCCGATAGTTTTCTACCAACAGATCAAATTTGTCTGGATCCCAACTGTCAGTAAAGGTTGCCAGCGTGGTGATATCACCTGCCACTAAGGCATCTCCGGCAACGGATTTGGAAAGGGCTACCAGCTGGGCATTTAATGCTTCTGTCTTGTTTGCAAGACCTTGCTTTTCCAGAGCGATGGGTTGGGCCTGAAAGGTGGGGGCGTAAAGGATCTGGCAGCCGGAGGCTACATAGCTGCGCTGCAGGTGCAGAAAAGGTTGGGGATTATTTAAGATCCAGGTTTCGGTGCACCCGCCTCTGGGCATGCCGGCTTTCATTAAATTGGAGCCGGTGGCGCCATCTAATAGATGTAGCCCCTGGTGGATCCTTTGGTGGAATGCGTCTTTACTTAGCATAGTAGATACCTCAAAGATAAAATTTGACGAACATATCTTTTTTTGATAGAATAACAGAAAACGCACAAAGGAGCAAGTACCAATGAAAAAAAGT
>JAZRCU010000073.1:0-6052 GCA_045659965.1 Faecousia sp. | reverse complement strand
TGGTTGCCTGCAGAGCAGCAGCATCGTTAGCAGCGATTGCAATACCCTTTACGTTCTGAGCAACCAGATCGTTGATGATAGCGATCTGATCTTCAGCGGAGGTAGTTTCGGGGGACTTTTCCAGTCCGGTCACGCCCAGCTTGGTGCAAGCTTCCTTGTAGCCCTGAACCATCCGTGCCATGTAAGGGTTGGAAGCGTCCTTACATACAATGGCATAAGTAGCAGCGGTATCAGCAGCAGGACCTTCTTCGTTAGGTTTGTTGCCGGAACATGCCATCAGACCGATAGCCATGACAAGAACCAGCAATAGAGCAATCAGTTTTTTCATAATGTTGTTTCCTTTCATGTTTTAATATATATGAACGCTTACGCGTACATATCGAAAAATGTTTGCAGATCAAGCTTTGATCTTGCTTTGTTTACGATTGCGGATGGCTTCCTGAATGGTGGGGTACAACACCACCACGATCAGTAGCGCGCCAAGGATGATGCGGATGGTCTGGCCGCTGAGGTTGATCAAATTCAGACCGTAGCGTAATAGACCAACGATAAAGATGGCGATGAATGCGCCTACAAATGTACCCTTGCCGCCAGCGGTGGAGATGCCGCCAAGGACGCACATGGAAATGGCTTCCAGTTCGTAGCCTTCACAGGCGTTACTCTTCACAGAGCCCATCCAAGAGCAGTAGTACACAGACACAAGGCCGCAGACAAGACCGGTCAGGGTGTATACGATCATGCGGATCTTCTGCACCTTGATGCCGGCATACCGGGCAGCTCGCTTGTTCTCGCCAATGGCGAACATGCTCCGGCCAAAGACGGTCTTGTGCATCACCAGACCGAAGATCAGGGCCATGACACAGAACACGATGAACATGTAAGGCACTGTGCCGCCGATCCGGCCGTAGTAGAGGTTACTAAACCATTCTACCTCCTGCATGCCGCCGGTTGCGCCATCACCAAGGATGCGCTCACTTAGGCCGCGGAACACGATGTTGGTAGCCAAGGTGACGATCATGGGGGCAAGCTCTGTGAACTTGGTCAGGATCAAGCCGTTTAATGCGCCGCACAGCGCGCCAACGGCCATGGCTGCCAGAATGCCCAGCCAGATGCTGCCGGATGCGTTGTAAACAATGCCCAGCACAGTGGCGGATAAGCAGATGTTGCCGCCAACAGACAGGTCAATGTCGCCCAGCAGCAGGATGTAAGCCATCGGCAGGGCCACCATTGCCTTGGTTAAGAAACCGTTGATGTTGGTGAACAGGTTGTAAGCGCTTAAGTAGTAGGGAGACAGGCTGATATTCATGGCATTGACACCGATGAAGATCAAAATCAGCAGGAACTCCCAACGGAGCAGGAAGGTCTTTAAGGACCGTTCAGGTGCGGCGGAGATGGTTCTTCCGGATTTGGTTGCCATCAGATCTCCCTCCCTTCCAGTGCTCTGCGGGCAGCGTTGCGCTGCACCATTACATTGATCAGGACTGCCACAGCAATGATGGCGCCCTTCAAGGCTTGCTGCCAGAAAGCATCAATGCCTACCAAAGACAGGGATTTACTGATAATAGCGATGGTGATCGCACCCAGCAGCACACCTAAGGCGCTGCCTTGGCCGCCATCTAAGCTGACACCGCCAATGACACAGGCTGCGATGACGTCCATTTCCGCGCCGTTGGCCATGTTGCCTTGGGCGGTGGCGTACATACTGGTGTACATAGCACCGGCCAGACCGGCAATGGCGCCGTTGATGGCATAAACGCTGATCTTTACCCGGTCGATCTGGATGCCGGAGATCTTAGCAGCGTCTACATTAGAGCCTACTGCGTAGATTTGGCGGCCGAAGTTGGTCCATTTCAGGAACACCAGCATGGCAACAAACAAGACGATCACGATCCAGAACAGATTGTTGATGCCAAGGAAGCTGCCCTGCGCAAAGGCCTTGTAGCCGGGGAGCATTTTATCAGAGGGGACCCATTGGGTATCAGATACCAGATAGGTAAGACCCCGGTAGATGTACTGCATGCCTAAGGTGGCGATGATGGGGATCACCTTGCCCTTGGAAACGGTGACACCGATGATAGCGCCACAGGCTGTGCCAACCAAGATGCTAAACAGGAAGGCAACCAGAGGGCTTGTGATGATGCCGTCACGCATCAGCAGGGATGTGGACATACCGCTCAGCGCCAAGGTTGCGCCAATGGAGATGTCGATGCCGCCGATGAGCAACACCAGAAGCATACCGAAGGACAGCACCATGGTATATGCGTAGTTCTGAGTCAGCTGGGTGATCACTGTGCCGGTGAGGAACATGCCGCCGGAGCGCCATTGAATGACCGCCACCAGCAGGATCATAACCAGAAACAGGCTGGCTTCCCGACTGCGGAGGAGTCCGGAGGTCTTGGCCAGAAGATTGTTCTTTGTTTTGATCACTGGCACACACCCCCTTCCACCGGAGTTTGCTTCGCCATGGCCAGCTCCAGAATCTTCTCTTGAGTGGCTTCTTCCCGGCTCAGTTCACCGGTAACACGGCCTTCGCACATGACCACGATCCGGTCAGACAGACCTAAGATCTCGGGCATTTCCGAAGAGATCATCACAATGGCATAGCCGGCTTGGGCCAGCTCGCCCATAATTTCGTAGATAGCAGCTTTCGCGCCAACGTCCACACCCTTGGTGGGCTCGTCTAGGATCAGCAACTTGAAATCAGAGCCAAGGGCTTTGGCCACTACGATCTTCTGCTGATTGCCGCCGGAGAGGCTGCTTGCTTTGTCAAAAACAGTTACGGCCTTGGTGTCTACCCGTTCGGCCAATTCCTTGGCCCGGTCGTTCTGTCTCTTTTCGTTTAGGAAAATACCCTTCTTATAGGATTTCAGCTCTGTCAGGGTAATATTTCGGCCGATGCCCCAATCCAAGATCAAGCCTTCGATCTGGCGGTTTTCCGGCAGCAGGCCAATGCCCTTTTTCATGGCTTCGCTGGGGGAGCGGATGTCTATCTCTTTGCCTTCCCAGAAGATCTTGCCGGATTTCAGCTTTTCTACACCGAAGATGGTCTGCACCACTTCGGTGCGGCGGGCACCAACCAGACCGGTCAGGCCTAAGATCTCGCCCTTTCTGACGTGGAAGGATACATCTTTAAAATAGCCGGTGCGGCACAGATGCTCCACCCGGAGGATCTCTTCTCCGATCTCTACCTTGGGCTTGGGGAACAGATCCTTGATCTCACGGCCAACCATGGCGGTGATCAGATCTGCATTGGTGATGCCGTCTACATCGTAAGTGCCGATGTACTGGGCATCCCGGAACACGGTGACCCGGCTGGCCAGCGCGTACATATCTTCAAAGCGGTGAGAGATAAAAATAATGGAAACGCCTTCGTCCCGAAGCTTCCGGGCGATGCGGTAAAGCTCTTCCGACTCACGCTTGGTGAGCGCGGCGGTGGGCTCATCCATAATAATGATCCGTGCCTTTAAGGACAGGGCCTTTGCGATCTCTACCATCTGCTGCTGGGCAACAGAGAGATTACCCATAAGTGCGTGGGAGTCAAAGTCAGCGTTCAATTCCTGCAGCAGGCGATCTGCCTCTTCATACATTTGCTTCCACTGGACGATGCCGAAGCGCATCTTTAAGTGGCCGATGAAGATGTTTTCTGCAACGCTTAAATGGGGATAAGCGGTAACGTGCTGATAGATGGCTGCGATACCGGCCTTCTGGGCATCTCTGGTGCTTTTGAATTTCACCTTCTGGCCGTTTAAGTACATTTCGCCTTCTTCAGCCTGGTGTACACCCATGATGACTTTTATAAATGTGGACTTGCCGGCACCGTTTTCTCCCATCAGCGCGTGGATCTCACCTTCGCGCAGGTCGAACTGAACTTTGTTCAGGGCTTTTACACCGGGGAAGATTTTGGTGATGCCACGCAATTCCAAAACAGTCTTGCTCATGCTGGACTCCCCTCCCTTACCTTAATATATAAACATATATATGTTTCACCCTTAAGGTAAATATATAATACTATTTGAATAAGAAAAAAGCAAGTATCTATTTTCAAATTGTGCAAAATGACGAAAAATAATAAAATGGTTGCATATCAACGCTTTTTTGCGCTTTTTAGATTTTATTTGCGCCGCAGAGTTTTCTTTCGGTGGGAAATAGTTTGTGCAAGGCATATTTGTTGGCAAAACCATAATAAAAAATCCCCACCGGATACCCAGTGGGGAGATTGTTATGGGATTACTTTGATGTTTTTTTCATGCGAGCCAGCAGAAGTGAAGTGCCCTTTTCCAGCAGAAGCTGCAGCTTGCTGATTATGTAGGAAGCCACCAAGGACAAGATAAATACTACGGGAACAATGATCACATAATATTCCAGTCTGTTTACAACAGCTGAAACTTTTTCCGATAGCTTGGGGTAGAATTCACTGTCAAAGATCCAGGAAACTAAATATGCACCAAGGGAAAGACCGGAAATTTTTTGAATGATCCACATCAGACGATTGGACATTTTATCATAGTTGATGTTTATAAAAAGCGCGAACACAAGAGTGGTCAGTACGATGTTAAACGGCGATTGATAGCTGCACCAGGGGCCCCAGATGAATACAGCGTTATAATTACGCCAGAAGCAAAATGTGCCGGATAAGAGGGTACACAAAAGGATCAGCCCCATATTTAAGGCCTTGTTGATCTTCAAACCGTATTCACTTAAATAACAACCGATCAAATAGTAAGGAATGGGATAAAAAGCCTGCCACCAATCCGGGAACACCTTGGTCATGGTGGAGGAGCTTGCCGGGAAAGGCCACCAGGCAAGGGAGCTTAGATCATAGATGTTGAATGCGGCGGGCAGGGATGTCAAAATCAAGAAAGTAGCAATCAACCAGAGCTTTGCTTTTTGGGAAGGCAGGGCGTTATATACAATATTTAAAAAGGGAATCAACAAAAATAGTCCTAAGTACATCTCGATATACCAGGAATAGGGAGCAGCTGAGAAGCTGAACAGCTCTAACAGGATGCTCTTTGCGGTCACATCCTGCTCCAGAAAAATGACGCGATAAAGGATGCATAGGAAGCTGGCCAAAAGATAGGTGATAATGATTTTGGTAACTCTGCCATAGTAACGTTTTTCTAATTGCTTCTTTCGCAGAAGATAACCTGAGAGCATTAAAAACAGAGGAACACAGATAATAAAAAATGACCGCATCAGGGTCATGATATACATTCTTCCCCCAGTAACTACTTGGGTATAGTAGCCGTTATTCAAGAAAAAATGTACAGAAATAACGCAAAATAAAGCCAAAATTCTAATCAGGTCCGCAGCAGGATTTCGTTTTGTTAAATTCATATTCGACATCCCTTTAATCTAATATTTTCGCTATTATACCATAATTATTTTGCTTTATCAACTTATTTGCCTTATAGAAGCCCCCACCGGATACTGAACTGCCCCAATTTGTACTGTTCGCACAAATTGGGGCAGTTCGCTCGGGCGGATCATTTTGATTTATAAACTGAATTGCTTAGATTAGTCCTTGATGGCAGGCGAGCCAACGGGCGCTTTTTTCTGAAAGTAAGCGATTATTTGCTTCCAATATACGGCAGATAAATAAATCAGCACGATCAACACCACCGGCAACATATAAAAATACGGGCTAGGGATCCAATTCCAAAAGAGCGCCAGCACCGGATTTTCCGGATGGAGGGAATACATGTAATTTACCTGCACCACCGCACCGGTGGGGTTGGTGATCTGGTTTGCAATAAAATAACTATTTAAAGATACATTTGCCCAATGGATCAGGGTGTAGACCCCTAGTGTAATCAACAGTGTAGATGCCATACACCTTACATCCTTCTTCACCAAACCAAGGCGGAATAGCAAAATCGGAATGCCAAACTACAACAGATGGGGGAAAAAGTAAAAGAAAAAAGTGGCCGAGTATAGCGAAAAGTCAGCCTGCGCCGTATTTACCACCAGCGCCATAACTGCACCCAGAGACCACAAAAGCATAAGATTACTCAGCACCTTGCTTCGAGTAAACACTGCCACCGGCAGGACC
>JAZRCU010000072.1:0-2262 GCA_045659965.1 Faecousia sp. | reverse complement strand
CAACGGCGAATGCTCAGAGGTAGGCATGTATCTGGCAATGGCCAGAGTCGCTCATAGAGAAGGCTATCCTGAGATCGGCCTCTACTGGGAGAAGGCTGCTTACGAAGAAGCAGAGCACGCCGCAAAGTTCGCAGAGCTGCTGGGCAGCGACTTAGAGCCCAATATGAAGGCCTCCACCAAGGAGAATCTGGCTTGGCGTGTAGATTGCGAGTTTGGTGCAACGCAGGGCAAGACCGATCTGGCCATCTGCGCTAAGAAGAACGGCCTGGACGCTATTCATGACACCGTTCACGAAATGGCTCGCGACGAGGCTCGACATGGAAAAGCATTGGAAGGCTTCCTTAAGAGATACTTCTAAGCCGAAAACCATTGAAAATACTGCATTTTCTACACCACAGGTCTGAGGTTTTCAAAATCGCACCTGTTTTGGTGGGATTTTAGGTGGTATTTCACAAACTTAAATCCAGCCATTTTATAAGTCGGTGGGATTGAAAGTGGGATTTATTTAACACAAAGAGAAACGGGGCATGGTTCATGCCCCGTTATTCTTTTGCTTTATTCTTTCTAAGGGTCTGTTTTGCAGCTATCACAATATCGGTCAGAATTTTGGTTTCCGTATTATCGCAATCAGCAACAAGTTCAGAAAGCCAACTGTTCAGCAACGGCTTAGCTGCTGCAGCTTCTCTGCATAGTAGTTCGTCGGCAGAACAACCTAAAGCATTGATTATTGAAATAAAGACTTCAAAACTTGGTACTGTGCTGCCGCTTTCGATGTGGCTCATGTGTGATGGACCAATATCCACCATTTCAGAAAGCTGCTCTTGGGTGAACCCCTTTTCAATTCTCTTTGCTTTAATCCTTTGTCCAACATCTTTATAGTCGATTGCCATAGACTCACCCCTCTGTTTTTGTACATCTGTATTGTAAATACAGTTTCAAAATGTTAGAATGATGTAATAATACAGATGTGCTATCGGCACAGAACGAGGTGCTTATGAAATCTTGCTTTCTGTTCGGTCATGCAGATTGCCCCGACAGTATGTTACCCAAAATTGAAGAAGCTATTGTAAATTGTTATTCAAAAGGGGTTACTGCCTTTTATGTCGGTAGCCGTGGGCGGTTTGATAGCTTGGCAGCAACGGCAGTTAAGAGGGCAAAGCAGCAGTATGGTGATATTCGGTTATATCTGGTTCTTGCCTATCACCCAGGCGAAAGACCCATTGACCCGTGGGATGGGTTTGACGGCTCTTATTATCCCCCCTTAGAAAATGTACCCCGTCCGTATGCGATTGTTCGGGGAAATCAGTACATGGTAGATAATTCTGATTATCTCATTTGCTATGTTAAACACATCGGCAATACCAGGAACTTACTGGAATATGCTCAAAAGCGGAAAGAAGGTGGCAGCATTGAAAATGTGGCAGAAAATAATTAGTGCCGTTTTGGTCATAGTGCTTATCGGTGCTGCGGTTTGGTATTTCTCCCAGGAACAAAAGAATTGTTGCCTATGCAGCAGCTTCCGCTATCATGCCCCCTGTTTGATTGACCTTGAAACAGGCAAAATGATAGAACTGGACTTATATTTCCCTCACTCGACAAAAGTAGCCGAATTATCAGACCCACAACCCGAAATGGGAACATTCTCTTTTGTCAGTTTAGGAAGTGTTAAAGGCACAAAGCTGACCGATAGCAAAACGATAGAACTGGATGTTCCCACGGAGAGCATAACAAATCCAGCACTTTGCCGAAGCTGCAGGAAGCAGTTAGGCGGCCTGATTGTCGGGCGGTATGTTCTGGCTGACCTATATAGCAGCGAAGATAAAACCATTATCCCTATCCAACAAGATTTAAGTTTAGATATTCGCTGCTACAAAATTACCGCCCATGCTGAAAAAGATATTTTGAGAGTTATTGTTCAAGGAACATTGGAATAAAGTCCATAGCTGCATATTGAAGCTTTTTTGAAAAAATCTAATTCGTGAAACTAACCCATTGACAAACATCTATGTATCACATATAATAACACATAGATAAATATCTATGGGAGGTTGCAAATGGACGAGAAAAGAACAGCAATGATTTTCAAAGCATTCTGTGACGAAAATCGCATCCGCATTGTGCAGCTGTTGCAAACTGGTGAGAAATGTGCCTGTAAGCTGCTGGAAGAAATCAATGTGACACAACCCACACTATCCCATCACATGAAAATTCTTTGTGACTCTGGTATTGTGGTTGGTCGCAAAGAGGGTAAGTGGATGCACT
>JAZRCU010000071.1:0-3876 GCA_045659965.1 Faecousia sp. | reverse complement strand
TCACCGGCAACGGCGCACAGCTCTCCCAGGGTCAGCGGCAGCTGATCGCCATCGCCCGGGCGGCTGTAGCCGATCCTCCTGTGATGGTCCTGGTCGAGGCCACCTCCTCCATCGACACCCGCACCGAAGCCCTGGTGCAGAAGGGCATGGACGCACTGATGCATGGTCGTACCACCTTCGTCATCGCACACCGGCTCAGCACCGTCATGAATTCTGATTGCATCATGGTGCTGGATCACGGCCACATCATCGAGCGCGGCACCCACGCTGATCTGATTGCCCAAAAGGGCACTTACTACCAGCTCTACACCGGCGCCTTCGAATTAGAGTAAAACAAAAAGGTAACGACCAAGCGGTCGTGACCTTTTGTTTATACAATTTAGATTCTTGCAACGCCGGTAGCACGGGCTGCCTCGGCAACTGCCTTAGCAACTGCGGGACCAACACGCTCGTCGAATGCAGCGGGGATGATGTACTCGGGGTTCAGCTCATCGTCAGAGATCAGGCCAGCAATTGCGTGAGCAGCAGCCATCTTCATCTCTTCGTTGATGTCAGAAGCACGAACATCGAAAGTACCACGGAAGATACCGGGGAATGCCAGAACGTTATTGATCTGGTTGGGGAAGTCGGAACGGCCGGTAGAAATAACCTTAGCGCCGCCAGCCTTTGCCTCATCGGGGAAGATCTCGGGAGTGGGGTTAGCACAAGCAAAGATGATAGCATCCTTGTTCATGGTAGCAACCATCTCCTTGGTAACCTGACCGGGAGCGGAAACGCCGATAAATACGTCAGCGCCAACCAGCATGTCAGCCAGAGTGCCAGCCTTCTTGTCCAGGTTGGTCTCGTTAGCCATTTCTTCCTTGATCCAGTTCAGGCCATCACGACCAGCGTAGATAGCGCCCTTACGGTCACACATGGTGATGTTCTTGAAGCCAGCAGACAGCAGCAGTTTTACGATAGCGATGGCAGCAGCGCCAGCGCCGGAGGTAACGATCTTAACCTCTTCCTTCTTCTTGCCAACGACCTTCAGAGCGTTCAGCAAGCCAGCCAGAGTGATAACAGCAGTACCGTGCTGGTCATCGTGGAAGATAGGAATGTCGCACTTTTCCTTCAGCTTACGCTCGATCTCGAAGCAGCGAGGTGCGGAGATATCCTCCAGGTTGACGCCGCCCCAAGAGCCGCTCATCAGGTAAACTGCGTTCACGATCTCGTCAACTTCCTTGCTCTTAACACACAGAGGGATAGCATCGACGTCGCCAAAAGCCTTAAACAGAGCGCACTTGCCCTCCATAACAGGCATACCAGCCTCGGGGCCGATATCGCCCAGACCCAGAACTGCAGTGCCATCGGTGATGACAGCGCACAGGTTGTGACGGCGGGTCAGCTCGTAGGACTTCTCAACGTCCTTCTGGATCTCCAGACAGGGCTGAGCAACACCGGGGGTGTAAGCCAAAGACAGATCTTCCTTGGTCTTGCAGGGGCACTTTGCGATCACTTCGATTTTGCCGCCCCACTCGCCGTGCAGCCGCAAAGACTCTTTTGCGTAATCCATAGTAAACTCTCCTATTCATGTTTTGTATTTTTGCGCCGGGGGCATACCACCCGGGCATATGTTTCCTATTCTTTTATACTCTTTTTTTCCTGTAAAGTCAAGGAAAATCCGTGGTAACCCACGGATTTTCCAAAATTCTTATTAACCCTTTACTGCGCCGGCTGCCACACCCTTGATAATGTGCTTCTGGCAAGACAGATAGAACACGATCACCGGGATAATGGTCAGCAAAATCAGGGCCATGGTTGCGCCCAGATCCACCGTGCCGTAGCTGCCCTTGAGGTACTGAATGTGGATCGGCAGCGTCCGGTACTTGGTCATATCCAGCACCAGATAGGGAAGCAGATAGTCATTCCACACCCACATGATCTCCAGGATGGCCACAGAGATCAGGGTAGGCTTCATCATGGGAAGCACGATCCTAAAGAAGGTCTGGAAGGGGCTGCTGCCATCCAAAGCCGCCGCCTCTTCAATTTCCAAGGGAATACTCTTTACAAAGCCTGTGAACATAAACACCGCCAAGCCTGCACCGAAGCCCAAGTAGATCACCGGGATGGTCCAAGGGGTATTTAGCTTCAAGGTGTCTGCGGTCTTAGACAGGGTGAACATCACCATCTGGAAAGGCACCACCATGGAGAACACGCAGGTGTAATACACCGCCCGGCAGAACTTGCTGTCCACACGGGAAATATACCATGCCGCCATGGAGGTAAAGAGCAAGATCAAGGTGGTAGACAGCAGGGTAATGATCACGCTATAGACTAAGGAATTTATAAAGGGATAGCCGCCAAAGGTCATGCCCTCAATAAAGTTATCAAATCCTACAAAGCTTTCTGCATTGGGCATCTGGAAGGTTTCGGTTTTTACAAAGGTGTTCTGCTTAAAGGAGTTGATCACAACCATCAGCACCGGGAACACATACACCAAAGAAACCGCCACAAAGAGCAAAAACAGTAAGCTCTGCCCCAGCTTCCGCTTGCGAAGTTCAGGAGATAATTTTTTCATTACTGCTGCACCTCCTTTTTCCGGGTGTTATATAGCTGCAGGAGGCCTAAGCCTGCCACCAGCAGGAAGAACAGTACCGCCTTGGCTTGGGCAGTACCCCGGGAATTGGAGCTTTGCCCGTAGAAGGTATTGTAAATATTCAGCGCCAGCATTTCTGTGGTGTGCACAGAAGAGCCGTCGGGATTGATGATGTAGGGCTGACCGCCGGTAAGGGCTAAGTTCTGGTCAAAGAGCTTAAAGCCGTTGGTCAGGCTCATAAAGGTACAAATGGTGATGGAGGGCATCACGTTGGGGATAATGATGTTTTTCAGGCTCTGCCAGCCCGAAGCGCCATCCAGCTTCGCCGCCTCGATATATTCTCCCGGCACTGCCTGCAGGCCTGCAATATATATGATCATCATATAGCCGATCTGCTGCCAACACATTAATATGATCAAGCCCCAGAAGCCCCATGTGCTGTTGGTCACAATAGATGTGCCGTAGGCACTTAGGAAGCCGTCAAAAATCATGCTCCAGATATAGCCCAGAACGATGCCGCCAATGAGGTTGGGCATAAAGAACACCGTCCGGAAAATATTTGCGCCCCGGAGCTTGGAGGTCAGGGCATAGGCGATCATAAAGGCCAGCACATTAATAAGCACCAGAGAAATAATGGCATAGGCAGCGGTATAGCCAAAGGAATACCGGAAGCTTTCGTCGCCGAAAGCCTTGATATAATTGTCAATGCCCACCCAAGTCCATTTTGAGGTGGTTTTAAATTTGGTAAAGGACAAAAACAGTCCCTGTAAGAAAGGCCACACAAAGCCAATGGCAAAGGCAGCCACCATAGGAAGCAAAAACAGAGGGAACCACCGTTTGGTCGAGCGGCGGATGATATTGTTATTGAGATTTTTTGGTTTTTTCATTTTCATTCTATCATCTCCCGGGAGTCATTTCTATGGGCGCAGGGCCAGCCGTTAGGCCTTACCTGCGATATAAAGAAAAACGGGGCGAGCGAGTTGCTCGCCCCGTTGCATATTAGGGACTAAAAATCGTTTTTTACAAACAATTAGCCGTTAGCAGCCTGATACTGTACAGACCAGCCGTTGATGAATGCAGTCACAACAGTTTCCCAGTTAGCGTCGGTGGGATCAGCGTTGTAAGCATTGATAGCGGAAACAGCAGCGCTGCGGTAGTCATTGACGTTGGGCTGATAGTTGGTTGCCCACCACATGTTGTAGCAGCCGTTTGCCAGGTAATCGTTAGCCTGAGCCAAGAAGGGGTTGGTGGAAGCAACAGCGCTCTTATAAGGCATAACGCCGAAGGTAGCAACTGCCTTC
>JAZRCU010000070.1:0-6573 GCA_045659965.1 Faecousia sp. | reverse complement strand
GCCAGAGAGCCGCAGTAGTAGGTGTCGGAGTTGTAAGGCAGCAGGCAGTTTTCCAGCAGAGTTTCGATAGGAATGTTGCTGTACTGTGCGTCGCCGCCGCAGAACTCGTAGGAGTAGCCGGGAGCCAGCAGGCTGCCCTTGTGGTAGTGTGCAGGCTGGATAACGAACTTGTCACCAACCTTATACTTGTGCTGCCAGTTCTTGCCGACCTCAACGATGTCGCCACAGAACTCGTGACCCAGGATGGTGGGGGTCAGGTCGCAGCGGTCGGGAACACGCTTGTGCTCGCCGCCGGCCTTTGCAGCCTTGTAGCTGGACATGCACAGGCTGTCACAAACAATGCGGACGCGAACGCCGACGTCTCCAATCTCGGGCAGCTGAACATCGTCCAGGCCGACATCTTCTTTACCATGAATACGAACTGCTTTTGTAATCATTGTCATAATCTCCTATATTATTGATTTTCGTGTTCAATTAACTTCCAGGTTGCGTCGATCAGATTGCTGAACAAGGGATTTTCCATAGCCTTGATCACAAAGCTCTGGCGAGGTGTATTGATGTCCTCACCGGAGATCTGGAACATGCCGTAGGCGTCGCAAAGACCGCGCAGACGCTCCAGCTGTGCGGGTGTGTTACGGGTGGGCATATAAGTGACAGAGGTCACGCCCTCTTCCTTCAAGCACTCAAACACATCGTCTAAGTAATCGTCCTCAAACTTCTGGGCCTTCTTGTCACCGGTGACGCTGTCGCCAACGTCGCCCAAGTAAGCATAGCACAGGTAAGCATCTACTTTGCGGCAGATATCCACCATGTCCTTCAGTTTGGGGCATTCGTCAGTAGCATCCACATAGATCTTGGGAACAAATGCGCCCTTGAGGATGCCCAGCAGATCGTACTCGTAGAAGGGATACTGAGTATCCATCATCTGTGCCTGCTGCTTTTCAGAAAGGGTCAGTCCCAGACTCTGGAGCTTGTCAATCATAGCCTGTCCCTTGCCAACCTGCTTAACCAGCTTAAATGCCAGCGCATACATCAGGTGACGCTCGGTAACACCGCCGTTTTCCTGAGCCATGGACAGGGGCAATACATCTGCATCGTAATCCAGATCGATGCCGGGCAGCAGAGCGTTGATTTTTTCGATCATCTGACGGTTACGCTTATGGCGAGCCTGCTGATAGGGCTTGAAGAACTCAGTCAGCACGTCGATTTTGTCGTGGGGTACAGACTGAATGGTCATGTAGGAAATGCCCACCTGATCGGGATTGTTGGTGCGGCGGCCCTCCAGACGGGTGCCGTCCATGTTCACGCGAGCTTCCATGCCGATGGTTACGGGAATATCCACAATCTTTGCTGCTTCCAAGAACTCCTTGGCACCGGAAATGGAATCGTGGTCGATAATACCGGCGGTGCAAAGACCCTCCATCCGGGCTGCGTAAACAGCAGCGGTGGGGGAGTAGGGGGAGAAGGAGTAAGTGGTATGGATGTGGTTATTGATGTACTGAGGCACCATAGGGGGGAACACAGTGTCCTTCAAAACCTCTTTCAGGTTTGCAAGACGCTCTTGTGCCGTAGGTGCGTTCAGCTTATTCAAAATTTCAATATCGATCATTGTTAACTCCTTAGTTCAGCATGACCTGACCGCCGGTAACAGGAATGGCCTGACCGGTCTCGTAGTCCTGCTCTACACAGTACATGACAGCGCGGGCAACGTCCAGGGGCAGGCAACCTCTGTTCATAGGCACCTTGGATTCGTAGAAACGGCGGACATCTTCCACAGTCTTAGCACCGGGCACCTTGCCGGCAGTCAGATACTGCACAAACAGGCCGCGCTCGGGATCAGACCACAGGGGGCCGTCCAGATAGTTGCCGGGGCAGATAGCGTTGACCTTAATGTTGTAAGCGCACAGTTCCAGAGCAAAGCTCTGTACCAAGCCGATGGAGCCAAACTTGCTGCCGGCATATGCAAAGTTCTTGTTAGAACCTTCCAGACCGGACTTGCTGGACATAGCAATGATGTCGAAGGTAGCCTTGGGATCAGCTTCGTGCTGAGCCTGCATGATGATGGCTGCGTACTTGCAGGACAGGAACAGGCCAGTGTAGTTAACAGCGGTCACGAAGTCAAAGTCCTTCTTCTCAAACTGCGCAATGGGGCCGGAACGCAGAACACCTGCATTTGCCACCATGATGTCCAGACCGCCGTAGATCTCAACAGTCTTTGCCACCAGATTTGCTACGCTCTCTTCGTCAGATACGTTAACGGCAATTGCGCAGGCGCGCTCGCCCATTTCCTCGGCAACGGACTGTGCCAGCTGCTCGTTCATATCAGCGACCACGATGGTTGCACCCTCGTTATAAAGCTCCTGGGCAATGCCCTTGCCGAAGCCCTGTGCTGCGCCGGTTACGATGGTGATCTTACCGGCCAGACGGCCTTCACCTGCAGGACGGTTGTGGATATTCTGCTTGGCAATTTCCTGCCATTTTGTCATATCAATGCTCATAACTGTCTCTCCTTTTATTTTCCTGCCAGGGACTTGCGGTACTTTTCGCTTTCCCAGTTGGCAATAAAATTCTTAGCTGCTTCGCCCATGGTGGACAGAGGATGACCTGCTGCCTGAATATGGGAGATAACGAATACAACGGCAGTCAGGGTCTCAGCCAGAACCTGTGCCTTCTTCTTGTCCATGCGCATCAGCACACGGCCGGTATCGCTGTAAGCGACGCATTGACCGTCTTCTACTACGTCCTTGTCCATGCTGAAGGTGCCGATCAAAAATACCATCTGGTCAGGATACAAAGGCTGCTCCAACAGGAACTGCTCGGTGTAAGCACCGCCAGCCAAAGCTTCGGTCAGATAGGGGGTAGCGGCTTCGTAAAGACCGGGCTCAACTTCCTTGATTTCTACTGCAGGGAAGCAATCACCGGAGATGCCGAACTGCTTTGCAAGACGTGCATTGGCATCTGCGTGCAGAGCCAGGCAGCAATCGGGATCATCATCGTGGGCGATGATGCCGTGGTTTTGCATGATGATAATGGAGGGCACCTTGCCGGTTTCCTTCTCTACGCGGCGCAGCTCATTGCGGATAGCGAAGGTCAGGTTAGCGCCGGGATCTACGTAGGGAACCATGCCCCAGGTGTAGTCAGCGTCAGCAAAAGCTGCGGTGCAGATCTCACGGCAGTTGACTGCGCAGGCAGCCAAGTTTGCATATACGCTGTGGGTATGTACAACAAAGGTTTTCAGAATGGAGTGGAAGCCGGCTTCCACAGAAGGACGCAGCTGATCCAGACCTTCGATGGTCTTTACGGATTCCTTTGCCTTGGTGGAACCTGCGGTTTCTACATTCTCAAACTCTTCGGGCTCGTGAGTCAGATAGAAGTCACGAACACCAGCGCCGTCCAAAACAGCGTATGCCTTGTTAGGCTCAATGTCAGACAGGCAGAAGCCGGAAGCCTTAATGGCCATCAGACCGCCTGCCAACTTTACGGAAGTGTTGCCACCGCCGCCCTGAACATAGTCAGCGCGAGCGCCCGCGGTCTTGGAAACCCGGGAAAATTCCTGCAAAAGCTTTTCGTTTTCTTTGAAAAACATTATCATACACTCCTAATTATTATTTTTGATTCACGCCCTGTGAATCTGCTATAAATTGTCAATTTACATTATATGCCAAAGCGTGGCGGTTTGCATGTGTTTTAGTGCGATTTTATATATAATGTATATAACAATTATTTTATCAGCGGCTGTAGTAGTTCCTTATGTGGGATAAATAGTATTTTCTTTAAATAAAACAGACCCCGCTATTGTTGCAAATAGCGGGGTCTGCAAGGAATGTGGTATGGTTAGTTGTGAAGCATGTAGTTTACAAGGACGGCTTCTTCCGGGGCAAAATAGTCCTCAGAGTTACTGCTGTAGCCTGCGGCTCTCCAAGCCTCATCAAAGGTGATCGTTTCCAGATTGCTTAAATATACGAAGGTCGACTCTGTGGCAGCATCGTGCATCCTGCCGGAAATTTCCAGCCGATACTTATAATTTCTGCCATCTGTCCGATATGTTCCGTCGCTAAGCTTGTAGTAGACTTTTTGTTCGTCGATCACGGTGCTAGTAATTTCTACAGCACCTGCGGGAATATCGTCAATAAAACTGTTTTCGTAAATATCCAAAAATCCGGTGATAAATCTTGCTTGCTCCTGTGCTTCTTTAGAACCGGAAGTGGTTTGCCAGCCGTAGGTTTTGTAGTCTTGATAGTTGCTTTCAGAGAAAGGGGCAAGATCGTATTGCACTTGGATTGCGCGGATGCCATCGCCATACAGTTTGGTTAATGTTAAAAATGCCAGGTGCGGATTTTTGAATACTGCCATGCCCCACCGGTTTGCACCGATGGTAAAATCTTTGCTGACTTGCAAATATTTCTGTGTATCCACATTGCCGATGATTCCATCTGTTCCCGGTGTATATTCCTGGACCCAGGGATACTTGACGGCTAGCCGCATGATGATATAGTTCACAGCAATGGTATCGTCGAAGGTGACGCCAAAGGCGAAGCGTTCTCCATCGGGCATGCCGGACAATGTAAACAAGACAATATAGTCGCTGGTAGGGTCGGCATTATGGAAAAGTGAGGTTTGCGGCTCTAGGCCGGAGGGGAGCAAATAGTCCAGCTTTTCAAAAGTTTGCACATCATATACGGTGTAATGATGTCCTAAAACACACTCTCCGTTCTCATAAATATCAAAGGGTGTGATGGCTTCTTTGTCCGGTGCGATCGGAAGCCAATGCAGGGAAGGGATAGCATCTGCAAAGGGGGTATCCGCAGGGATGCGGATTAAAGGCACAGTGTTTTCTCCGGATACTGCAACGATGCCCTCTGCAATAGACAGTGAATTTTTTTGTTCTGTGGCAGGATCGGTCAAAAAGCACACGGCAACGACGATGCAGATCACAATGGCTGCGAGGATAATCCAGAAAGCGGGTTTTTTATAGTGCAACACAGACGTTACCCGTTTCTTGACGCCTACCTCTCCAAAGGCCAGGGGACAGGCAGCGATCCTGCGGCGGTTGACGCTGCAGGCGACCAGCGCCTGAGTATAATCGGCTTTGGCGTCATTGTCCATTTCTTTGATAACCTTTTCATCACAGGCCAGCTCAATATCTCTGCACAACAGAATATAACCCAGCCACATAAGCGGATTAAACCAGTGAAGTGCCAGCAGAATAAAACCCAAAGGCTTCCACCAGTGATCTTTCCGTCGGATATGAGCTTGCTCGTGGGCAATGACATGGGTCAGGTTCTGGTTATCCATCTGAAATGGCAGATAGATTTTGGGTTTGATCAGTCCCAGTACAAAGGGGGAATCCACATACTCACTTTGGTAGATTTGATTTTCTAGCAAAACAGCAGTGGCGACTTTGCACCGCAGCAAAAGATAACTAACTGCGGTATATATAAGCATTGCTCCAATACCTGTGATCCACATGATTGCCGCAAAGGGGATCCAAAACTGCAGGGGATTCATGCTGGCTACTTGATCCGGGGCAAAGGTTGCAATAATAGGGTTAATTGCGTTATTAAGCGAGTGAATACCGGTATGGATCTGCGGCGTTGGATCCAGCATGATTTCCGGACTAATGATTTGGGCGCTTGGAATCAGACTGAACATACTTTCAATCGAAAAAGGACAGAGCAGTCGGATTGCCACAAAACCCCACAAAAGCACAGTTATCCATTTGGGAGCTCTTTTTAAAATCAGTCGCAGAAACAAAACGGCAAGGATAAGCCAGCTTGCGGATATACTCATATTGACGATCTTTAAGAAAACGGCGCTCATAATTAGCCTCCTTTGCGGATGCGGTCTATCATGCGTTGTAATTCGTCTAACTCTGCGCGGGAAATATCCTGCCGCTTGGTAAAGGCGGCAATAAAGGCAGGCAGAGAACCTTGGAATTTCTCTTCCACCAGTTCGTTAATTTCTCTGGTTTGGGCATCCTCCTTGGAAACAAGGGCAGTGATCTTGCCGTCCTCGTTTTTTAAAATGCCGCGCTCACCCAATCGCTTAATAACGGTATAAGTCGTGGTGCGCTTCCAACCAAGCTGCTCCTGGCATAGCTTTACCAGTTCTACTGCGGTTACCGGCTCATGTTCCCACAGAATCAAGCAAAAACGATATTCGCTTTCGTGGATTTTAGGTGTGCTCATAATAATCAACTCCTTGTCTACTGTGTTAGACTACATCTTCAGTCTACACCATTAGACAACTGGTGTCAAGAGGGTATTTTCGGTGACGAAAGAAAAAGCGCAGCCAAGATCGGCTGCGCTTTAGGCGGAATGATTGTTGTTACAGTAAATTCTGGTCATAAATTGCTCGGACTCCGCCAACAAATTTAGGACGGGTGCGTGCTGCCACCACAATGGCATCACCAATGCGGTTGTTATCCAGTCTGACAGGAACGGCAACAGGCTTTAAGTGCATACCGATCAAGGTCAGACCGATATCCAGTCCGGCATCGGCTTTGATCTGTTCCAATGCCACAGGATTTTTAAAAGCTGCATAAGCCTGGGTTGCCAGAGAACCGCCGGCTTT
>JAZRCU010000069.1:0-6326 GCA_045659965.1 Faecousia sp. | reverse complement strand
AGAAATGCCGGTAAGGCAGCTGCTGCCAAGGCAAAGCAGATTACCTTGGGTACACCCAATCTGGATCACATCTATGCCTACGCAGAAGAATTAAAGACTGCCGGCTGCACTCAGGAGGGCGTTTCTCCTCTGCTGCTGCCCAAGTATGCCCGTCACGAGCGATAAGTCGGAGGATATCACAAAATGGAATGGTTGCAAAATTACTGGCAAAGTGTTGCCGGTAGCGATCTGTTTATGATCTTTGTCATCCTGTTTCTGGGTTATGCCATCGGCCGGATCACGGTCTGTGGCTTAAACCTGGGCTCTGCCGGCGTTTTGCTGGTGGCGCTGGTGTTCGGTCACTTTGGTGTGACTGTACCGGACGTAGTTGGCGATATTGGCCTGATCTTGTTTGTTACGGCAGTAGGCCTGATTGCAGGTCCTAAGTTCTTCCGGAATTTCAAGATCAATGCCAAGTCTTACATTCTGCTGGGCGTGATCATTATTTTCGCCGGTGCACTGGCTTGCGCTGCAGGCGTGTTCCTGCTGGGTGTTCCTTCCGATGTGGCAGCTGGCCTTCTGTCCGGTGCGCTGGCCAGCACCCCGGGCCTTGGCGCAGCTAAGGAAGCCGTTGCCAATGCAGGCAACGCTGCTGCCGGTTATAGCATTGCCTATATCTTCGGTGTGGTAGGTGTGGTGCTGTTTGTGCAGATCGTGCCGAAGCTTCTGAAGGTGGATATGGCCGCAGAACGGGAAAAGTTCACCGCAGCAGCCGGTGTAGGTGTCCAAAAGGAAGAAGCAAAGCTTTTGGAGCTGGATAGCATGGGCTTCTGCCCCTTGGCGCTGACCATTGTGCTGGGTATTTTCTTGGCTAAGGTAAAGATCGGTAATTTTTCTCTGGGAACTTCCGGCGGTCCTTTGATCATGGGCCTTGTTATCGGCCATTTTGGAAAAGTGGGCGCAGTAAGCCTGAAGGTGAAAAAGACTGTTTTGGAGTCTGTTCGGGAATTGGGTCTTGTGCTGTTCCTGTTGGGCGCTGGCGTAGAAGGTGGCGCAGGCTTCCTGCAATGTCTGGCTGACAACGGCGGCATTAAACTGTTCTTAGTTGGCGCGGTGATCACCATGGTGCCTATGCTGGTTGGCTACTTTTTTGCCCGTAAGGTGCTGAAGCTGGATATCCTCAATACTTTGGGCTCTATCTGCGGCGGCATGACCAGCACTCCTGCCCTTGGCTCTTTGATCCGGGTAGCAGGCACAGACGATGTGGCTTCTGCTTATGCAGCCACTTATCCCTTTGCACTGGTGTGCGTGGTGCTTGCTTGCCAGTTCATCGGAATGATCCCATTATCATAATAAGGAGAATCCTATGCGTGAAATAAATGTAGCTGCCATCACCGATGTGGTGGAGAAGCTTTGTATTGAAGCAAACAATCATTTGCCCTCAGATGTAAAGTGCGCCATCGAGACCTGCCGGGCCTGTGAAGATAGCGCGTTTGCCCAGAGCGTTCTGGACAAGATCATTGAAAACTACAAGATCGCTGACAGTGAGAATGTTCCTGTCTGTCAGGATACCGGCATGGCCTGTGTATTTCTGGAGATCGGTCAGGATGTCCATCTGGTTGGCGGTGATCTGCGTGAGGCGGTGGACGAGGGCGTTCGTCGCGGCTATGACAAGGGCTATCTGCGTAAGAGCGTGGTGGCTGACCCTGTGCGCCGCGGCAACACCGGCGACAACACTCCCGCAATGCTTTACACCGAGATCGTTCCCGGTGAAAATGTAAAGATCACAGTCGGTCCTAAGGGATTCGGCAGCGAGAATATGAGTGCCATCCGGATGTTCAAGCCCTCTGCCGGCTTGCAGGGTATTAAGGACTTTATTCTGGAGACTGTAGAGGCGGCCGGTCCTAACCCCTGTCCTCCTATGGTCATTGGTGTGGGCATTGGCGGTACTTTCGATAAGGCCGCGCTGCTGGCTAAGAAGGCTATTATGCGTCCTTTGGACACCCACAATCCCGATCCTTTCTACGCAGATCTGGAAACAGAAATGCTGGAAAAGGTCAATGCATTGGGCATCGGTCCTCAGGGCTTTGGCGGCAAGACCACTGCCATCGGCCTGAACATCGAAACTCTGCCTACCCATATTGCAGGTATGCCTTGCGCTATTAACATCAACTGCCATGTGACCAGACATAAAACGGAGGTGCTGTAAATGGAAAAGCATATTACACTGCCTTTGACAGAAGAGCTGGCAAAAACCTTGCAGGCTGGCGACATCGTATACCTGACCGGTACCATCTACACCTCCCGTGACGCAGGTCACAAGCGGATGTGTGAAACTCTGGCCCGTGGTGAGGAACTGCCCTTTGATCCCAAGGATGCCACCATTTACTATGTCGGTCCTACCCCGGCAAAGCCCGGACAGGTCATTGGCTCTGCCGGCCCTACTACATCCGGCCGTATGGATGCCTACGCACCTACTATGATGTCTGTAGGCGCAAGAGGTATGATCGGTAAGGGTGCAAGACTGCCGGAAGTTGTGGAAGCCATGAAGCAGTACTCCGGTGTTTACTTTGGCGCCATTGGCGGTGCAGGTGCGCTACTTGCCAAGTGCATTAAAAAGTCTGAGCTGATCGCATATGAAGATCTGGGCGCAGAGGCTCTGCGTAAGCTTTATGTAGAGGATATGCCTTTGTTTGTCATCATTGACAGCCAGGGCAATAACCTTTATGAATTGGGAAGACAGGAATATCTTGCCAATAAGAAGTGATCTGAATTGCATAAAAAGCCACACTACTTTTGGTAGTGTGGCTTTTGCTTTTGAGAAGGGAGATCACTGCTGCATACGGATCACTTGCATACCGGGCGCTTCCAAAGCCAACTGGGATACCTGATAAAGCACCTGTGCCATTTGGCTTCTGGTCATAGGCTTGGCGGTCAGCAAAGTGATGCCGTGATCGCTCATGGCTGTCATAGAAACCTCTGCCCAGGCAGGAACGGCATCTTCTTCTGTCTGCGCCATGGTTTGCTGGGATTCCAGGGTCTGCTGAGAAATACTCAGATCCAAAGCGTTTTGCAGCATCACCGCTGCCTCTGCACCGGTGATGGGTGCATCTGCCTGGAAGCTGCCATCCTCACTTTCCGGCAGCCCTGCGGTCAAGCCGGAACGCAGCGCAGCAGCCAGATAAGGTTTGAGCCACTGGGGCGTGTCAGTAGGCAGCGCTTCAACAGAAACCTCTTGGGTGGGAATGTCCAATAGATTAATCACCATGGAGAGGAATTCACCTCGGGTTACAGTTTTTTCCGGATAGAAGCAGTCTGCTCCTGCTACCTGTTCGCCTACAAACAGCCCGGTGTTTCTCAGCCACTCTGCGCTGAAACGGCAGGCATCGGATACGGTGTCGGTGTATTGGCGGCTATCAGTAGGCTTTAAGATTTGGATGGTTACCGTTGCCTCCCGGGATACATTTCCGGCAGGATCTGCAGCGGTGTAGGTGAAAGAGTCTACACCCACTTTGTTTTTCTTGGGGGCGTAGGTGAAGCTGCCATCTTCGTGAAAAGTGACCTGACCGCGTTTGGGGGAGCGGACCAGAGTATAGGTCATTGCCTGCTCCTCGGGATCTGCTACCTTCAGCTTGCCCTGAGCAGGCAGATTTTTATAAGTTTCTAAGGTGAAATCCTCTGCTACCGGGGCATTGTCCTTTTTGCCCTTAATGGCGATGGACATGGTGGTTGCCGGGGCGACCCGGTTTTCAAAAATAGGCAGATAGGTCACGCTGGCTTGGGTATCTTCCTCTGCCCAAAGAGGGCAGAAAACCATCTGGGTCAGCTGGCTTTCGGTCAGAATATCGCCCTTGCGCAGTACGCGGTTTCCTAACATTACCGTGCCGGTGCTAGGATCGGGCAGAGCGGTGATGCAAATGCCCCGGAGGGCTTCCTCTTGGGAGAAATCAGCAGCGGAAAAACAGTATTGGGCGTCACATTCTACCTCTGCTGCCAGCACAGCTCCGCCCAAAGTCAGCAAGCAGCAAAGCATAGCTACCAGACAGAACAAACGGGATTTTCTCATTTATATTTACCTCCTGTATTTGGTGTTCGGAGGTATTGTTTGCCACGGTGGTAAAAAATATGCACCCATGGAAAAAGAATAGCTAAGTTGCAATCCACAGGGGAGTATGATACAATGCTTGCAATAAATATAGGAATTTTGCCGTAAAAAGGAGTTTATAGTATGAAATACGATTTTACTTCTATTTTAGACCGCAAAGGCCACGATGCCATTGCGGTAGATCTGGTGGGCATGCCTGGCTCTTCCTATCCTGCTCCTAGGGAGGGCTTTGACGTGATCCCTATGTGGGTGGCAGATATGAATTTGCCGGTCTGCCCCTCTATTTGTCAAGCAATGATCCAGCGAGCGCAGCATCCCACCTTTGGTTATTTTATGCCCACGCAGGAATACTTCGATGCCATTTCCAAGTGGCACAAGATCCATAACCATATGGATGTGACCCGGGAGAACATCGGCTATGAGAATGGTGTCTTGGGCGGCGTTACCACGGCCATGAATGTTCTTTGCTCTAAGGGTGATAAAGTGCTGGTCCACGCCCCTACTTATGTGGGCTTTACTGGAACACTTACTAACAATGGCTACCATATTATCCATTCTCCCTTAAAGCAGGATGAAGAGGGTATCTGGCGGATGGACTTTGCGGATATGGAGAAGAAAATTGTGGAGCATAAGATCCACACAACCATTTTCTGCTCTCCTCACAATCCTACCGGCCGCGTTTGGGAACGCTGGGAAGTGGAACAGGCTATGCAGCTATTTAGAAAGCATGATGTGATGGTGATCTCCGATGAAATTTGGAGCGACATCATCCTTAGCGGCCATCAGCATATACCCACCCAATCTGTATCCCAAGATGCCAAGATGCGCACCGTCGCTTTGTATGCCCCCTCCAAGACCTTTAATCTGGCAGGTCTGGTGGGCAGCTACCACGTGATCTATAACAAGACTCTAAAGGATCGCTGCGATAAGGAAGGCTCTTTAAGCCACTATAATTCCCAGAATGTGATGTCCATGCACGCGCTGCTAGGCGCTTACAGTCCGGAAGGCTATGACTGGACCGCAGAACTTTGCGAAACCATCACCCAAAACGTAGACTTTGCATGTGATTACATAGCAAAGCATTTTGAGGGTGTTTCTGTTTCTAAGCCTCAGGGCACATATATGCTGTTTATTGATTGCGAAAAATGGCTTCGTAAGCATGGGAAAACCATGGATGAACTGCTAAAAGCCGGCTGGGATGTGGGTGTTGTGTGGCAAGACGGCCGCGCCTTTCATGGGAAAACCCATATCCGTTTAAATCTGGCTCTGCCCCTTAGCCGGGTGCAGGAAGCCTTCCACCGCTTAGATACCTACGTATTTAACCCATAATCATAACAAAACGCAGCCGCCTCTGTCGCAGAAGCGGCTGCGTTAAAATATATTTACTGTTTTTTCATTTGACGCAGGAAGCACCATGCGGCCGCCGCCAAACATACTGCGCTGTAGATAAAAATGATCAGCATATGATCTGCTGCCAGAGAAAAGTCTCCGGCAAGGAGTGCTTTTCCCATTTCTACGGCATGAACAAAGGGCAGCGCATGCGCGAGCTTTTCAAAAAAGCCACCTACCAGGCTAAGGTCAAACCACACCCCGGAAAGCCAGGCAGACAGATTGGTCAGCAACGCTCCGCAAATACCGCCCACCTGTTTCGCGCCTAAAACGCTGCCACACAAAAGTCCCAGAGAAATGTTGAAGATCGCCATAGGGATGATCCCAATGATGGCATAAAGAATGTTTATATTGACATTCAGCCCTAGAGGAATAGCAACCAGATAACAAATCATGCTCTGTCCAATAGCGATAGGCAGGAGCGGTAGCATATAGCCTAGAATGAAATCAAAGCCTGTAAGGGGAGAGGTATATAGCCTTTGCAAAAAGGCGCTTTCCCGGTCTTTGGCGATTAGCGTGGCGGAAAAGAGGGGCATAAAGGACAGACCGAATATAGTAAGTCCTGGTGTGAGGTTGTCGATTTCAAACAGGCTCACGGGAATGTTTGCTTGCAGACTGCTTAAAAGTAGCAATAAGACCAAAGGAAAACCCAGCCCAAAGCCCACATTGATGGGATCTCGCAGAATTTCTTTCATGCACCGCTTGGCAAAAGGTAACATCCTCATACGTTGCCCTCCTTTACAATCCAAACAAAGGCCTTTTCAAAATCATCTGTTCCGGCTTGTGCATTTAATGCTTCCACAGTTCCCACCGCAAGCAGACTACCATTTTTCATAATGCCGATCCGGTCAGA
>JAZRCU010000068.1:0-3327 GCA_045659965.1 Faecousia sp. | reverse complement strand
CAGGACAAGGACGCTTTGTCCAAATCCTTGTTTAGTGACGAATATTTGCTGGAGCGGCCGCTGCTGCAGTCTATCCGCTCTGAAAAAGAGGTGGTGCTGCTGATCGACGAGATCGATAAGGCGGACGAGCAGTTTGAAGCCTTCCTGCTGGAGCTGCTTTCTGAGATGCAGGTGACCATCCCGGAGGTTGGTACGATTCAGGCAAAAACCGTGCCCTTTGTGGTGCTGACCTCGAACCGGGCAAGACCCCTGTCGGAGGCCTTGCGCCGCCGCTGCGCTTACTTGTATATTGAGTATCCCGACATGGAAAAGGAACTGGCGATTTTACGGGCCAAACTGCCTCATTTGGACGATAAGCTTTGCGCCCAGATCGCTTTGGCTACCCAGAAACTGCGCAGCACAGAAACCATTTTGAAAAAGCCCTCTATTGCGGAAACTTTGGATTGGGCAGCGGCTTTGGATGCCTTGGGTGTCCGGGAACTGACTCCGGATGCGCTGCGGCAGACCGCAGGCTTCTTGCTGAAAAACAACGAGGATATTGCGGCCTTGGATGATTTAGAGGATCCTCCGGAGGAAGGACATCATTGCCATTGCGGAGGCCATAGCCATGGTTGATCCGGAGGTTTATCTGGAAAAGCTTTCTGCCTTTTCCAGAATGCTGCGGCTGGAAGGGTTGCCGGTCAGTCCCAAGGAAACTGAGGATGCGGTGAAGCTATTATCCAGTCTGGATCTTACAGATCGGCAGCAGGTGAAAACGGCGCTGCGGACTGTGTATGCCAAGAGTAGGGAAGAGCAGCTTGCCTTTGACCAGACCTTTGACGGCTTCTTTATTTCGGAGCAGGCCATGCGGGATCAGGCTATGGAAATGGCCAAGAAAGACCTGAAAGATGCCGATGCCCGGGAAACTGCCAAGGAAGAATTGCAGGTCAACGGCCAGCCCATTCCCTTGACACCCAGCCAGCAGGAGGTTTACGCCACCATGCCGGAAGAGCCTCGAAATCGGCTGCGGAATTTTATGGACAAATACCGCACTAGCGCAGAGCGAAACCCGGAGCTTTACGGAGATTTTATCCATTCGGTATTTACCAAGACCATTTTGGAGCAGCAGCTGAAAATGGAGGATGCTGCCCAAGGCGCGGCAGCTTTGGATCCGGAATTGGGAATTTTGTATAAAGATATTTCCCAGTTTAAAGACACGGAGATCCCTAAAGCCATTGAGCAGATCAACAAGGTGGCACAGCAGATCAACGGAGAGCTTTCTGCGAAGAAACATCGGTTTGGTAAAAGCAGTATTCTGGATTTTCGCCCCACCATTCGCAAGGGCTTGGAAACAGGCGGCAGCTTTTACAGGCTGAAATATAAGAAAAAGCACCACCGCCGCAAGCAGCTGGTGATGCTATGTGATGTGTCCGGTTCTATGGTGCAGTTTTCTGAGTTTGCGCTGCGGTTTATCCAGTCGTTAAATCAAATTGCAGATAGCTCCCGGGTGTTCTTGTTTTCTGAGATCTTAGCAGAGGCGGATGCTTTTCAGTTACAGAACATGGATACCTTCCGCAGCTATGTAAAAGAAACCGGTATCTATGGCCGGGGAACGAATCTGGGCGCTGCCTTGGAAGCTATGCTATCCATGCGCCCGGAGGTACTAAACGGCACTACCACATTACTGATCCTGTCGGATGCAAAGACTGTGGACGAGGGTAGAGCGCTATCTGCCTTGCTGGAGGCAAAGCGTCGGTCTGCCCGGGTTTTGTGGCTTAATCCCATCCCGGAGAATAAATGGCAGTATTTGCGTCATGCCCAGCTGGTGCAGTCGGTGTGCACCATGATCCCTTGCAGTACATTACGGGAGCTGGCAGCAGCCTGTCGCCGATTGACGCAGTTAAAGTAAGTAGCAAAGGGTCATTACATGGCTGGGAAGATAAGTGGTTTCTAAAGTGACATCGGTAGGCTTGCCATCGAAAAGAAGCTGGCCGTCCTGTAAGGATACTCGCTTGGGGCTAACGAGTAAGCCCCGGCCTGTGTATTTTAAATAGCTTTCTTTTGCGGTCCAGAGCTTGGCAAAGGCTTCTTCTTTTTCTCCTTGCGGTAACTGCAGGAGGGTGGAAGCTTCTTCCTCTGTGGCAATTTTCTGGATCAAAGCATCCGGTACAGGGGCGATCTTTTGTACGTCAATGCCCACTTCCTTGTGGTAAAACGCACAGACGGCATAGTGGCCGCTATGAGATAGATTGAAGTGCAGATCCTTGCAGTTGGCAAGATAAGGTTTTCCGGCATCGGTGTAGGAAATTGCGGCATCACAGACACCAAAGGCATCAAGGCCTTGGTGCAAAAGCAGACCTGCCCCTAAGAGCAGTCTTTTATCTTCCGGGAAACGGCAGCTATTTACTTTCTCTTGCCGACTCTGACTGACCTGATGGAAGGCATCTTGAAAAGCGGAGGGATCTTCCAAGGTGCTGGTGTCCAGTGTGGAAACCTGAGGCTTATCAAAGAAAATTCCCATAAGACTGCTCCTTTCATAAAAGTAAAATCCCCTTGCCCCTGTGGGGCAGGGGGATATTTATTGGCACCCCGGAGAGGACTCTAACCTCCGACCTGCCGCTTAGGAGAAACGATTATCCCGTTTTTCTAATTATAATCGTTTCAAATAGTGTCAGATAGTACAAAATCACTAGGAATTTCCAAACTTTTTAATCCAGGTCGTGTTAGCAGATATCAGCCGTTTCATATAGTCCAAAACAGTCCTGTTAGCAAATTGTTAGCAAAAACATATAAAACCTCGACCGTCGCCAAATGCAAAACGCGACCCTATAAAGCAGCTCTTGTTCATCGCAAGGGCTGCTATTTTTATATCACGAGAAAGGAGAAAATGCAATGAAATGTTTACGGAAGTACAAGTGGGTCAAATTACCCCGGAAAGAGATGCCCGAACTGAAAGGTCGGCTGGGCTACTGGCTGAAGCTTGCAGAGAGTGCTGCCTTCCGCAAGGGAATCGGCACCTACTGCGGCCATAAGAACCCTGTAGAGCCCGGAATGTGGGCTGGCGGCATTGTGGGTGTAAAAGCTATTCTGGGTGTCAGAAGCCGCGCAAAGGCCTTTCAGATATTGGATCATCTGAAGGCATTGGGATACCTGACTTACACACTGGATCAGGAGACCAAGTTGCTGACCTACCAAATCACCGATTGGGTGATGGAGTACACAGGAGAGGAATACATGGATGGTGCTGTATATGCTACGCCCGGATACGGGTTCGTTTGCATGCCCAGAGATATCACCGAGCGTCTTGCTGAGATGAACTACAAGTTCGACGAAGCGGATGCCTGGTTG
>JAZRCU010000067.1:0-2833 GCA_045659965.1 Faecousia sp. | reverse complement strand
ATGACCTACAAGGTCTCCGCCATCGGCACCATTGCCGGCTGTATGGTCAAGGACGGTAAGGTCTCCCGGGACGCTCAGGTGCGCGTGCTGCGTGACAACATCGTCATCCACGAAGGCGAAGTTGGCTCTTTGCAGCGGTTTAAGGATGCTGCCAAGGAAGTCACCGCCGGCTACGAGTGCGGCATGAGCATTGCAAAGTTCAACGATATCAAGGAAGGCGATATCTTTGAGTGCTTCGTAATGCAGGAAATCAAGCAATAATTACCAGCATGATTACTGCCGTGTCGCAGCCGCGGCACGGCAGTATTATCCTTATGAAGGAGGAATTTATATGGCATCGAATCGTATCGGCCGTATTAACGAAGAGATCCAGAAGGAACTGGCCTCTCTTCTGCGGAATTTGAAAGATCCCAGAGTCCAGGACACCATGATTTCCATCACCCGTGTGGAAGCGACTCCGGATCTGCGTTATGCAAAAGTGTATGTCAGCTTTCTGGAAGAGGGCCGGGCGAAGGACGCTTTGAAGGGTCTGAAGTCTGCCGGCGGTTATCTGCGCCGGGAGCTGGGTCGCGCATTGCAGCTTCGCTATACCCCGGAGCTGGTGTGGGAGCTGGATGACTCTATTACCTATGGCGCAAAAATGCTCAAGCTGATTAACTCTCTGGAGGTAAAGCAAGATGAGGAGTCTGAACAGAACTGAGGCTGCCGCGTTTCTAAAAGAGCAAAATAATATCGCCATTTTGACCCATCTGCGTCCGGACGGAGATACCTTGGGCTCTTCTGCGGCCCTGTGTTTGGGTCTGCGGCAGCTGGGCAAGCAGGCTTATATTATAGAAAATCCGGAGATCACAGAAAAATATCGGTTTTTGCACCAAGACCTGACCAAGCCTCAGGCAGACGAAGCAGATACCATCGTCTGTGTAGACGTGGCTGCGGAAAATATGCTGCCGGGCTGCCATCGGGAGCTTTTGCCCCGGCTTGCTCTGCGGATCGACCATCACAGAAATGAGGAGGGCTTTTCCCAGCTGCAGCTGGTAGATCCCACCGCAGCGGCCTGTGGCGATATCATCTATGATCTTTTGATGCTGATGGGTGTTACCTTGGATGCAGAAATTGCCCAAGCCATCTACATCGCCATTTCCACAGACACCGGCTGCTTCCGGTATCCCAACACCAATGCCCATACCCTCAGCACCGCTGCGGCATGTTATGCGGCAAATGACCGTCTGGCGCTACTCAATCAAACCCTCTTTGACACCAACTCCTTGGGCCGTCTGCGGCTGCAGGGCTGGCTGGTGGAGCATGCCCAGTTTTCCCATAACGGACAGGTTGTGATCTGTCCCCTACCCAAAGCAGTAGAGGAAGAACTGGGTCTTAATGAGGACGATTTGGAAAACATTTCCGGCTTCCCTCGTTCGATTGAAGGGGTGAAGATCGCCGCCACCATCCGGGAAGGAGAAAACGGAAAGGCGAAGATCTCTGTCCGCTCTGTCCCGGGCTATAATGCAGCTGCCATTTGCCAGAATTTTGGAGGCGGTGGTCATGCCGGCGCTGCAGGTGCAAGCTTGCAGATGTCTTTACAGGATGCTGCCGCACAGCTGCTGCAAGCCATGGATAAGGAGATCTCATGAACGGAATTGTAATTATCGACAAGCCCCAAGAATGGACAAGCCAAGATGTGGTGTCCAAGCTTCGGGGAGTGCTCCACACCCGGCGGATCGGTCACGGCGGCACTTTAGACCCCATGGCCACCGGTGTTTTGCCTGTGTTTGTAGGCAGAGGCACCCGGGCGGTGGAATTTTTCGAGCATGCAGAAAAGACTTATGAGGCAGTTTTGCAGCTGGGCATCACCACAGACACCGAGGATATTTCCGGCACTGTGCTGACCCAAACCCCAGTGCAGGTAACAAAGGCACAGCTGGAAGAAACCCTAGGAAATTTCCGGGGAGAAATCCAGCAAGTCCCCCCTATGTACTCTGCGCTGAAGATCCACGGACAAAAGCTTTGTGATCTGGCACGAAAAGGCAAAGAAGTAGCCCGGCCCAGCCGCACTATCACCATTCACGCCTTGGATCTTCTTTCCTTTGACGGGGAAAAAGCCAAACTCCGGGTGCATTGCTCCAAGGGTACGTATATCCGCACTTTGTGCAAAGACATTGGCGATGCCTTAGGCTGCGGCGGCTGTATGGCCCAGCTGCGCCGGGTTACCGCCGGAGAATATACCATTGACCAGGCAATTAAACTGGATAATCTGATCCGGGCAGAAGATCCGGAAAAGTATCTACTGCCCTTAGACAGTATGTTCCTTTCCTACCCTGCCTGTACCCTGACAGAAAAACAGGCTCTGCGTTGCCGCAACGGCAATTCCTTCTCCATTTCCTTGGCAGAAGGCACTTACAGAGCCTATGACCAGGCAGGAGAATTTTTGATGCTGGCCAAGGTAGAAAACGGTATTATGTCAACCATTAAAAGCTTTTTTGAGGTGTAAGTTTTATGACAAACAGGCCAACAGTATATGCCCTGGGTTTTTTTGACGGGGTACACCTGGCGCACCAGGCGCTGCTGGATGCCTGCCGGACCATGGCAGAGGATCTTGGCTGCCGGGCCGGAGTCATTACCTTCCAAAATCACCCGGAGGAACGGGTCATGGGCACTGCTCCGTCGCTGATCAACACCTATGAGGATCGCAATCGGCTGCTGACACACTACGGCATGGCGCAGATAACTGCCCTTGTCTTTGACCAAGCCTTGATGCAAACCCCTTGGGAAACCTTTGCCCAAAGCTTATTGGAAACCCACCATGCTGCAGGCCTTGTCTGCGGTGAGGATTTCC
>JAZRCU010000066.1:0-4221 GCA_045659965.1 Faecousia sp. | reverse complement strand
GGCAGGTCTGGGTCTGATTTTTGGACTGATTTTGGCAGTTGCCTCCAAGGTGTTTTATGTAGAAACCGATCCTCGTTTGGATCAGCTGAACGACACCCTTCCCGGTGCAAACTGCGGCGGCTGCGGCTATGCCGGCTGCGGCGCTTATGCAGAGGCGGTGCTCGCAGGCGAAGCAAGCATCGGCGCTTGCAATTCCGGTGGTCAGGAGTGCGCCAATGCCATGGCGGCGATTTTGGGTGTAGACCCCGGCGCCATGACCAGAAAGGTAGCCTTAGTGCGCTGCGCCGGATATCGTCGGCAGGATGAGGCAGGCAAGCAGACAGGCGCAAGAAACAAAGCCACCTACGAAGGCTTCCAGGACTGTCTGGCAGCGTCCAAGGTAGGCGGCAACGGCCCTGTGGCCTGTAAGTTCGGTTGTCTGGGCTTTGGTACATGTGTAAAGGCCTGTAAATACGATGCGCTGCATATCGTTGACGGGGTTGCCCGGGTGGATCGGGAAAAATGTACAGGCTGTATGGCTTGCAGCAAGGCCTGTCCCCGGGATCTGATCGTGAAGGTGGAATATGATAATCAAGTGGTAGTGCCCTGTAACTCCAAGGCCAAGGGCGCGGTGACCATCCGGGGCTGCACCCAAGGCTGCATCGGCTGCAGTCTGTGCGTAAAGGCTTGCCCGGAGCAGGCCATCCGTGTGGAAAACCACTTGGCGGTAATTGATTACCGCAAGTGTAATAACTGCGGTCTGTGCGCCACAGTTTGCACCAAAAAGATCATTGAAGTGCATCCCATTCAGGAAGGATAAAAATATCGGGTCGCCTGTTGGCGGCCCGATTTTTCTATTGCAGCGCTTGACGAAGCTTCTCCAAGGCCTTCTTTTCGATCCGGGAAACATAGCTGCGGCTGATGCCGGTCAGCTGGGCAACCTGCCTCTGGCGCAAGGGTTTTTGTCCCCTAAGTCCGTACCGGGCAAGGATCACCTGCCGCTCCAAATCTGTGAGCTCTGTGTCTATACACTTGCATAATAGCCGAAGATCCTCTTGCCGGGCATAGTTTTCTGTCAGGTCCTCCTGATCGCTGACCACATCCATTAAGGCAAGGGCTGCCCCATCGGTGCCGGTTTCTATGTAATCGGACAAAGACACATCTTGGCTGGATTTTTTCTGGCTGCGAAAGTACATTAAGATCTCATTTTCCACGCACCGGGCGGCATAGGTCGCCAGCCGGGAGCCTTTGGTTAAGTCAAAGGTGGTGATCCCCTTGATCAGACCGATGGTACCAATGGAGATCAGATCCTCTTGGTTGCTATCTTGGGTGTAGTATTTTTTCATAATGTGGGCCACCAGCCGTAAATTCCGCTCAATGAGGATGTTTCGCGCCTCCAGATCTCCTTGGGCTGCCAGAGAAAGATAATGCTGTTCTTCCTGGGCGCTTAAGGGTTTCGGGAAGGAGCTGGGGGAAAGCTGCAGGGCGTAAAAAAGACCGCTGACCATCAAAAGTAGGGCCGCGCTCATAATCTCACCTCCTGCAAACAGGGTATGAGAAGCGGTTTGTCCCATATGCTTACAAGAAACCAAGAAGCAGAAGAAAGGGCCTTGCTTTGCCAAAGCATCGATTTTATGTGGATTTTTTTGGAAATATCCGTTATAATAGGCATAAAGACAATGTAAGGAGGAAACACTATGGCTTCCAAAGTCTATTTTGCCAATTTGCGGACCACTTTCCGGGAAAATCTGCCCCGGAAGCTTACAAGACTTATGAAAACCGCTGGGATGTTTGAGGGCATTGATTTTGACGAGAAATTCACAGCCATCAAGATCCATTTCGGTGAGCCGGGCAATCTGGCCTATCTGCGGCCTAACTATGCCAAGGTGGTGGCAGATGCCATAAAGCAAAACGGCGGCAAGGTGTTTTTGACGGACTGCAATACTTTGTATGTAGGTCGCCGGAAAAATGCCTTAGATCACATGGATGCGGCCTATGAGAACGGCTATAACCCCTTTGTCACCGGCTGTCAGGTGATCATTGCGGACGGCTTAAAAGGTACGGATGAGGCCTTAGTTCCTATTGACGGAGAATACGTGAAAGAGGCGAAGATCGGACAGGCCATTATGGATGCGGATATCATTGTGTCCATGAACCACTTTAAAGGTCACCAAGCCGCTGGCTTTGGCGGTGCGCTGAAGAATTTGGGTATGGGCTGCGGCTCCCGGGCAGGCAAAATGGAAATGCACAGCGCCGGAAAACCCAACGTCTTTACAGAAGCTTGTATCGGCTGCGGCTTCTGCCAGAAGTCCTGCGCCCACGATGCCATCACCATAGAAGATAAGAAAGCCTCCATTGATCATAATAAGTGCGTCGGCTGCGGCCGTTGCATTGGCGTGTGTCCCAAGGATGCGGTGAAGCCGGGCGAGAGTGAGTCCAATGAGATCCTGTGCCGGAAGATTGCAGAATACGCTTGGGCGGTGGTGAAGGATCGTCCTCATTTCCACATCAGCTTTGTCATGGATGTGACCCCTTACTGCGACTGCCACGGACAAAACGATGCAGCCATCGTGCCGGATGTGGGCATCTTTGCTTCCTTTGATCCGGTGGCCTTGGATATGGCCTGTGTAGATGCGGTGAACAGCCAGAAGATGCTGCCCGGCACTATGCTGGATGAGTGCGATCTTAGCTATGGGGATCATTTTAAAAATGTCCACCCCACCACCGACTGGCTCTTTACCTTAGACCATGCCGAAAGATTAGGCCTTGGCACAAAGGAATACGAACTGATCCAGATATAATAGAAGCCCCCGAGGGAACACCTCGGGGGCTACGCTTTTAGTTTCTGTTTTGGTACTTGCCGGAAAGGATATCTTCCCACCAATCTGTGTGGGCTACATACCACCCGATGGTTTTTTGTATGCCGTCGGCAAACATCGTTTCCGGTTGCCAGCCCAGCTGGGTGTGGATTTTCTCCGGGTCAATGGCATAGCGCAGATCATGCCCTTTTCGGTCGGCGACATAGGTGATTAAGTCCTCGGGTTTACCCAACGCGTGGCAGAGGATCTTAACAATGTCAATGTTCTTCATTTCGTTGTGGCCGCCGATGTTATAAATTTCGCCTACTATGCCCTTGTGAAGGATCAGGTCGATGGCCTTGCAGTGATCCTCTACATACAGCCAGTCCCGGACGTTTTTTCCTTGGCCGTAAACCGGCAGAGGCTTGTTATGCAAAGCGTTGGTGATCGTCAAGGGGATCAGCTTTTCCGGGAACTGATAAGGGCCGTAGTTGTTAGAACAACGGGAGATGGTCACAGGCAGGTTATAGGTGCGGTGATAAGCCATCACCAGCAGATCCGCGGCCGCCTTGGAAGCGGAGTAAGGGGAACTGGCCCGGATAGGGGTCTGCTCCGTAAACTTAAGATCCGGTCGATCCAGCGGCAGGTCGCCATAGACCTCATCGGTGGAAACTTGGTGATAACGTTCTATGCCATATTTCAGGCAAGCGTCCATCAGCACCTGTGTGCCCAGAATGTTGGTTTGCAGGAAGATCTCGGGATCGTCAATGGAGCGGTCCACATGGCTCTCGGCTGCAAAGTTGACAACCATATGGGGCTTTTCCTCGGCAAAGAGGTGATAAACCCCTTCCCGGTGGCAGATATCCACCTTCGCAAAGCGGAAGTTAGGATTGTCCATCACGGAAGATAAAGTGTTTCGATTGCCGGCATAGGTCAGCTTGTCCAGACACACGATCCGGTAATCCGGGTACTTAGCCAGCATGTAAAAAATAAAGTTCGCACCGATAAAACCGGCACCGCCGGTGACCATGATGGTTTTCTTCGTCATGGGTGTTCCTTTCACTACTTAAGCAGCTGCTGTTTGCGCTGCAAGATGGCTTGGCACAACACCGCCCCATCATAATACTTTGCCACATGCGCATAGGCCGCTTGCCCCATAGCTTCCTGCTGGGATCGCATGGTGACCATGGCCTCATATAGCGCTTCCGGGTCTTTTGGGGGCACTAGCAGACCTGTGCAGCCGTGGATCACCACATCGGAAGGACCGGGGATGTTTGTGCAGATAGAAGCGATGCCCATAGCCCCGGCTTCAATGATCACAGTACCAAAGCCCTCCCGATAGCTAGGAAGCACTAAAGCATCCATGGCGGCATAATACTTTTCGATCTGGTCCGTTTCCGGGCAGATGATAACGTTGGGGTCTTGCAAGGCAGCGGCCCACAGG
>JAZRCU010000065.1:0-2789 GCA_045659965.1 Faecousia sp. | reverse complement strand
CCTCCAACGGCAGAAAGCTAAGTGCTTGCTTTGATACGGCCCTACCGGGTCACACCCATTTGCTTCGGCCGGCAGCGGCAGAACGGTCTGCCCTCAATGCCAGAATGGGCGAATTGGTACGGGAATTTTATAGTAATGAATACGGCAGCGATTTGTGCGCCTATGGCCTGTTCTTGCAGTTGATGGTACAACTAAACCGCATGGCTTTGTTTGCATCGGAGCAACCGGAAGAGGCGGTAGCTATGTCTGCCTTGGTGGAAAAGGCGATGATTTATATTGCAGATCATTTGTCGGAGAATATAAAAGTGGAGCAGATCGCCTCAGCGCTTTTTGTCAGCAAATATTATTTGTCCCATACCTTTACAAGGGAAGTGGGGATAAGTATTTACCGCTATATTATGATGCGCCGATTGCTGATGGCCCGACAGATGCTGATTGCCGGAGAGCCGGCAGGGCAGGTCTGCCAAAACTGCGGTTTTTCGGACTATGCCAGTTTTTACCGGGCTTTTAAATCAGAGTACGGTACAAGCCCCAAGGGTTTTGTGTCAGAATAATTATTTTAAAGATTGCCGATATTCCTTGGGAGTCATGCCGGTTACTTTTTTAAATACCTTGGAAAAATAATGCACGTCCACAATGCCGCAATGCTGAGCAACGGTCTGGATTTGTAGTTTGGTAGCCTCCAAAAGATATTTGGCATGCTTGATCCGGCGCTTGTTGACATACTCAGTTAAGGTGACACCGGTTTCCTTCTTAAATAGTGTAGAGAAATAGCTGCTGCTTACATTTAAGAGGTTTGCGATAGAATTCAGACTCAGTTCCTCTGCAATTCTGCCGTCGATCAAGGTGATGGCATGCTGCACAAGGGGAGAGTAATCCTTGGTGGAATGTTTTTTTACAAGCTGGCAATAGCTTTGGAACATTTCCTTCATAAGCGGCTGCAGACTATCTACAGTATTGGCCAGCTCGATCCTTGCGGCAAATTCTGAAGAAAGACTATCAATATACAGTGGATGCACGCCGCCCCGTTCGGCTGCCTTGCGCAAAAGGGTGTTCATAATGATGCTATAGTTTTTGGCATTGCGTATGGGGTCGGACAGGCGGTTTTCAAAGGCCATGGAGGACAAAACAGGAAGCAGAGCGTCGGCTTTGAAGGTCTGGCCGTTGGTCACTGCATCCAGGATCTCGTTTTCTACGGCGTAGCGCCGTTCCATGTTTTTCATATTCCAGATGGCATCCTGCTGCTCGAAAGAGGACGCCTTAGATAAAAGAAGATTATCCTCAGCCTGATTGGTTTGATCTAAATCTTCTACGCTATAGTTGCCAATGCCCCACAACCGTTCCATAAAAGCATCCAGCAACACGTGCAGGTGACTGTTGCGGTGTAGCACCGGCAGACTCCATGCGTATTGCTTCAGCTGCTGCTGCTTTCTTGGGGGGATATTGTGGGATTCTGCCCACTCCATCAGCTGGCTTTCGCTGGGAGAGGTTTCCAGATAAGGACCGATCAGCAAGATGCCTTCCGTAGGCAGCTCCGGCAATTTCAAATATAAATACCGATGAAAGAAAGGATCTGCCAGGCGATAGATGATCCGATCCTGCACAGGGGGCAATAGTTGGGCGATGGGGATCGTGGTGTCCAGGGTTTCGTAAAATAAAGTTAGATCCAGATCCTGGCGCTCCTGTAGTGTGGAGTTTAGGTCAATGATAGTGGCAGGGATTCGGCACTTGCGAAAGGTCTCTCGTAGAAAGCGCAGCTCCGCTTCGTAAAACATAGGACATCCTCCTGCTTGGGGTGTGTGCGATACACAAATTTATCCAGTTCTTTCCTTATTATAATGTATGTTTTTGGAAAAAACAACTCAAAAATTTCAATCGATAAAAAAATTATACAACAAAAGCGAAAAATAATCCTCACGAAAAAGTAAACCAATCCAGTATAATAGTAACGAAAGCGCCCCGAGGGGGATATAAGTTTTATGAGAGGACTGTTTTGCATATGAAAACACAAGAAAAAAGACCTTTCAGCATCCGTGATAGCGTAGCTTATGCAGCCGGTGATTTGGGCTGTAACATGAGCTTCGCGCTGAAGGGCACAATCATGCCTTTGTTCTGGACTCAGGTTATGGGTCTGAGCGCATGGTACTCTTTGCTGATCGTGATCCTGCAGGTGTGGGATGCCATCAATGATCCGCTGATCGGTACGAACATTGACTCTGACAGACGTAAATACAAGAGAAATAAGTTCCTGCAGTACATCTGGGCCGGCTCTATCGGCTTGATCGTTGGCGGTGCGCTTTGCTTCATTCCTCTGCCTCAGGCACCTCTGGCTGCAAAGATCGTGATCTTTATGGCTGGCTACATTATTTGGGATGCCTTCTATACCGTGGCAAACGTGCCTTACGGCTCTTTGTTGTCTCTGATCTCCAATGACCCTGCAGACCGGGCAAGCCTTTCTGCATGGCGCTCCATCGGTTCTATCTTCGGCAACATGCTGCCTATGGTTATTCTGCCCCTGCTGGTTTACAATGCAGATCAGTCTCTGAACGGCAACATGGTATTCGTCGCGGCTCTTGTGATGGGTGTTCTGGGCTTTATCTGCTTCCAGTTCATGATCAAGAATACCGAAGTGCGTCTTGACACCGAGATTAAGGCAAACGAAGATCAGCCTAAGTTCAATGTCATTAAGGCAATGGGCAATTTCATGAAGAACCGTCCTGCTGTGGGTGCTACCCTGGCAGCTATGGGTATGTTTATCGGTATGCAGGGTGCAAACACCGCTGTTTCCG
>JAZRCU010000064.1:0-4331 GCA_045659965.1 Faecousia sp. | reverse complement strand
ACCGATTTCTGAGCGCCTGGCGGAAGAGTTAGGCCAAAAACTACAGTATGTTGAAAATATTATTACTTTGCTGGATGAGGGAAACACCATTCCGTTTATTGCTCGTTACCGTAAGGAAATGCATGGCGCAATGGATGATACCGCTCTTCGTAATCTGGAGACTCGGTTAAACTATTTACGAAATCTGGATCAGCGTAAGGAAGAGATCCGCAACTCTATTGAAAATCAAGGGAAATTGACCCCGGAGCTGGAGGAGGCTATTGCAGCTGCTGCCACCTTGGCAGAGGCGGAGGATATTTACCGCCCCTACAAGCAAAAGCGCCGCACCCGTGCAACTGTGGCGAAGGAAAAAGGCTTAGAGCCTTTGGCTATGGCGATCTTTGCCCAGAATGGAGACGATCCCAACGTCCTTGCGCAGGATTACATTGACCCTGAAAAGGAAGTGCATACCATTGAGGATGCATTAGCAGGTGCATCGGATATTATTGCGGAAATGATCTCTGATGATGCAGATATCCGCAAGGCACTGCGACTGAAGATGGAGCGCCAAGCGGTGATGACTGTACAGGCGGAGGATCCGGAAAAGGAGAGCGTATATCAGCTGTATTATAGCTTCCAGAGTCCTGTCTCCCGACTGCAAAATCACCAGATCCTTGCCATCAACCGCGGTGAAAAGGAAGAATTCTTAAAAGTAACCATTACATTGCCCGGAAACGAGGGTCAAGCTCTTGTTTGCCGTTGTGCTTTGAAGCCTACGGCCCATATTTGCTCTGTGGTCAGAGCAGCTGCAGAGGATGCCTATAACCGCCTGATTGCCCCCAGCGCAGAGCGTGAACTGCGTAGCACCCTGACAGATCGGGCAGCAGAGGCAGCCATTGGCAACTTCGCCTTAAATCTGAAGCCCTTGCTGATGCAGCGTCCTGTGAAGGGCTTTGTGACTATGGGCTTGGATCCCGGATATAAAAATGGCTGTAAGGTGGCCGTAGTAGACGCCACAGGTCGGGTGTTAGATACTGCAGTTGTGTATCCCACTTTCTCCCAGAGAAAGAAAGAAGAAGCCATCGAAGTTCTGTCCCGGATGATCCGTAAGTATGGCGTAAAGCATATTGCTATCGGTAACGGCACAGCCTCCCGGGAAACAGAAGCCATGACTGTGGAAATGCTGAAGATCAATCCCGGTGTCAGTTATATGATCGTCAACGAGGCCGGTGCTTCTGTGTATTCTGCCTCTAAGCTGGCTGCAGAAGAATTCCCGGATTATGATGTAAACTTGCGCTCTGCTGTTTCTATTGCCCGACGGATGCAAGACCCTCTGGCAGAGCTTGTGAAGATTGATCCTAAGGCCATTGGTGTTGGACAGTACCAGCATGATATGCCTGCAAAACGGCTGGACGAGGCTCTGGGCGGTGTTGTGGAAGATTGTGTAAATGCCGTAGGTGTAGACTTAAACACCGCTTCCGGCAGTCTGCTGCAGCAGGTTTCCGGCTTGAATGCCACCACTGCGAAGAATGTGGTGGCATACCGGGAAGAAAATGGCGCATTTACCTCCCGGGCGCAGCTGAAGAAAGTACCCAAGCTTGGTCCGAAGGCTTATCAGCAGTGTGCCGGCTTCCTCCGTGTTCCTGAGAGCAAGGAAATTTTGGATAATACCGGTGTCCATCCGGAAAGCTACGATGCTGCAAAGAAGCTGCTGGAACTGTGCGGTTATACCAAACAGGATGTGGCGGCTGGTAAGCTGGAAGAACTGTCCCAGCGGTTTGCGGCCTTGGATGCCCAGCAGATAGAAGCAGCCTGTGGTGCAGGTATTCCTACATTGGAAGATGTTGTTAAGGAACTGCTCAAGCCCGGCAGAGATCCTCGTGACGAGCTGCCTGCACCGATCCTGCGGACGGATGTTCTGGAAATGAAGGATCTGAAGCCCGGCATGGTGCTCTCCGGTACTGTGCGAAATGTCATTGACTTTGGTGTATTTGTGCATATCGGTGTCCACCAAGATGGTCTTGTGCACATCTCCAGAGTTTGTAATCATAAGGTGCGCCACCCTTCGGAGGTTGTCCAAGTAGGCGACATTGTAAAAGTTGCCGTTTTGGAAGTGGATGAGAAGCGTAAGCGCATCAGCTTGACTATGAAAGACATTCCCAAAGAAGCTTAATAAATAACCCACCGCAGAAATTTTCTGCGGTGGGTTTTCTTTTATATCATAAATAAGATGTTAGGTTTGCGGATTAACAACACCGTTGGCTTGCAGGTATGCAACCAATTTCTCAAATGTTTCGCTATTTGTAGGATGGTAGATGCGCATGCTGGTTTGGTCTGCCGTTCTAATCACTACAATACTATTACTGAGAAACTGAAATTCCGTATATTTGCTTCCCTCGTTATTGAAGTATAGGCTAAAGGTTACCATGCGACCATCATAGTTTCTATCGCTACTCACGCTGTCGATCCCCCATGGTAATAGATTGCGGAAATCCGGTTGGTATTTGGATGTGGCCAGAATTTCCATAACCTTTATAATTTCTTCGGGTGTACTACCTAGAGGCGAAGAACTTGCTATGCTATAAAAATCAGTTTGATCTAATTCAAAATTTTCGAGCATGCCATTAGCGGAAAAGCTAGTAATGGATTCGTTGCTAACGGGGATAAAAGCAGAGGTGGACTGTGGAATAAAACGCCAGAGAAGCAAACAAGCGATCAGGATCGCGACGGCAATTGCGATTGCGGATCCAATTCGTTTTTTCATGGATACACCTCCTGCACTCAATAGGACCTATCAAAGATATTACATACTTAAAATAATAGTTAACACGATAAAACCAACCAGCAACACACCAGCAATTGCTGCTACAACTTTACTTGCGGCAGAGCGTTTTTCACCAGATGCAGTTGCAGGAACAAAATAATTACCGGCTTCTATCTCTGTGGTTTTTTGAATATTTGGTCTTATAATTGGAGCCATTACAACATTGGAATTGTCCTTGATTTCCATTTCTTTGTTTGTTGAAAATTTCATATTATTTCACTCCTTTACCAAATTTGGGGTTACCTAAATAAATTATACTATATGATTTATTTCAAAGCAAGGCTTATTAGTAAAATTGCTATGCACAAACGGAAGCTGGGTGCGTATGATGATGTTGAGTCTGTATTTGCGTAGCAATGGCGAAGAAGGTGAGGATGATTATGAGTAACAGTCATTTTGTATCATATACCCAGTTATCTCCCCATAAGCGAGATCGGAATGGAAACAGGATTTCAAAAATTACCATTCATCATGCGGCGGTAGTCAATGCTAGCCTGCAAGGACTTGGCAATGGCTTTTCCGGCAGCCGTGTAGCAAGTTCCAATTATGGGATTGATAGTGACGGCAATGTGGGAATGTATGTGGAAGAAGAGTACAGAGCCATCACAAGTAGTGATACTGAAAACGATGAAATGGCAGTAACAATCGAGGTCGCAAATTCCAAAGGATCTCCAAACTGGGAAGTAAGCGATCAAGCGCTTGCGGCCTTGATAGAACTGTGTGTGGATATTTGCCGGAGAAATAGTATTGAAAAGCTAAACTATACCGGGGATAAATCCGGCAATTTAACTAGGCACAATATGTTCGCGGCGACAACATGCCCAGGACCTTATCTGCAAGAGAAGTTTCCTTATATTGCAGAAGAGGTAAACCGACATCTATCCGGGGATAAGAAAGGAGACTATAGAATGGAACTGAGAAATTTGCAAAAGGGCTGTGTGGGAGAGGATGTACGCGCTCTGCAAATCCTTTTGATCGGCAGAGGCTATAACTGCGGCAGCACAGGTGCAGATGGTGATTTTGGTAGTAAGACAGATACTGCTGTCCGCGAGTATCAGCGAGCAAAGGGGCTGGAAGTTGATGGGATTGCCGGCAGAAATACCATGGGGACATTACTTGGTGCCGTTTACAATTAAGGAGGCACTATGGAAATTTTTAAAAATATCGCGGCGCTGATCAAGGTTAAGACGATCGTCACGTTGGTGGTGATTGCCATTTTTGCCCGCTTAGCCTTGACAGGAGCTATTACATCGGACAATGCGATGATTATCATCTCCATGGTGGTGTCGTTCTACTTCGGCACCCAGGCAGAGAAAAAGGCTTAAATATAATGCAGTTGTTATTATAGATTGGAGGTGAGGGTCAACCAGTTCTGACCACCAAATTATCAAAAGATTATATTTACTCGTTCCGTGTGGATACTAGGTTGCTTTTATGAGATGTAACGACAATTTCAATCTTTTCAATGTCGAACATATATGAGAATATTTGCGAAATATCGCCTTTTCGCAAAACAAGTATGAAAGAT
>JAZRCU010000063.1:0-2928 GCA_045659965.1 Faecousia sp. | reverse complement strand
ATTGTGTATGTGCTATTCCGGACAGTGCTATCTGTCTGCTGCCATTGGCGGCCGCTCCGGCAACCGGGGTCGGTGCGCCCAGCCCTGCCGCCAAAGCTACGGCTACGGCCGTTGGGAAAACCGATACCCTCTGAGCCTGCGTGATAACTGCCTTGTGCCTTATCTGAAAGATCTGGAGGATATGGGTGTGGCCTCGCTGAAGCTGGAGGGCCGTATGAAACGGCCTGAATACGTAGCGGCTGTTACCGGGGTCTACCGCAAGGCCATTGACCAGGGCAATGTGACCCGTTCCATGATGGAACAGCTGCACACCGCCTTCAACCGCCAAGGCTTTACCGACGGCTATTACACCGGCAACATTGGACAAAAGATGTTCGGTGTCCGCCAAGATCATAACGAGGATACCACTTGGTATAAGCAGATGCGCCAGACCTACGAAGGCGCAGAGCAGAGCATTGTGCCTGTGGTATTTCAGGCATCTATCACCCCGGCCCATTCCACCTTGACGGTTACGGACCGGGAGGGCCATACCTGCACCGTGGAAGGACCTGTGCCCGAGCAGGCAAGAACTCTGGATCTGACAGAGGATGCCTTGGCTGCCCGTCTGGAAAAGACCGGCGGCACTCCCTACAAGTGCTTAAAGGCTATCTGTAAGGTATCTCCGGGACTGACTCTGTCTGCCGCCACCATCAATGCCATGCGCAGAGATGTCTTAAATATGCTCACTGCCCAACGGGCAAGATATGATGAAAAGCCCTTGGGCCATCCCAGAAAGACCACCATTTTCCCCGGCAACCGCCATCATCCCGGACTGACTGTTCAGATCACCTCTCGGGAGCAGATCACCGGACGGCTGCTGAAATTACATCCTGCGGTATTGTACGTACCCATGCACCTATTGACCCAAGACCCGGATTTCTGCCGAGAGCTTGTCGGCAAGGCCAATGTCTGTGCAGTTCTGCCGCGAATTATCCATGACGGACAGATGAACGGCATCAAGCGGGATATGGAATTTTTAAAGAGTCTGGGTGTGAAAGAGGTCTTAGTTTCCAACTTGGGACATATTTCCGTTGCCCAGGAATGCCGCATGGATGTACGGGGCGATGTGTTCTTAAACCTGTATAACTCCGCCTCCGTCAACGCAGCCCGCGGCATGGGTTTAAGCTCTGCAGCGCTCAGCTTTGAAATGACCCTGCCCCAGATCCGGGACGTTTCCAAGGCCGTTCCCTGTGAACTGCTGGTTTACGGCCGGACACCTTTGATGGTGACAGAAAACTGTCTGTTCAAGGGCCGCACCGGAAGCTGCACCTGTCATTTAGGTCCTACCAAGCTGGTGGACAAGACCGGCGCAGAATTCCCTGTGATCAAAGACGGAGATAGCTGCCGCAGCGTTCTGCTCAACGGCAAAAAGCTGAATCTTTTAGATCGGCAAAACGACTTGAGCCGTTTAGGTTTGTGGGCCATCCGGCTATACTTTACCACAGAAAACCCCAAGGAAGTAGACCGCGTTCTAGCATCCTTGGACAATCCCCAACCCTTCGATCCCGGTAGCTATACCAGAGGATTGTACTTACGGGGTCTGGAATAAGAGGAATTATTTATGCAAATCATTTTAGCATCCCAATCTCCCCGACGTCGGGAGCTACTGGGCCTTTTGCGTCTGCCTTTTTCCGTGCAGGTAGCAGATATTGACGAAACCATGGATCCTGACAAGCCTGTGGCTGCTGAAGTGGCCCGGGTCAGCCGGAGTAAGGCAGAAGCCATTGTCTGTGACCAAGAAGATATCGTCATTGCTGCAGACACCATTGTTGTCTGCGACAATGCCGTGTTGGGCAAGCCCAAGGACGAAGCGGATGCTTTCCGGATGCTGAAAATACTCTCCGGAAGATCTCATCAGGTAATGACCGGTCTGACGGTCAAAAAAGGGAAGCACATGATCTCCTGCACCGAGATCACCGACATTCGTTTCCGCACCCTGACCGATCAGGAGATCTGGGACTATATCGCAACCGGCGAGCCTATGGACAAAGCCGGAAGCTACGGCATCCAAGGTGGTGCTGCGGTGTTTGCCGAGCATTTAAATGGCGACTACTACAACGTCATGGGTCTGCCGGTGTGTAAGCTTTACAAAATTCTTCGTGGTATGATGGAGGAGTCCAAATGAAACACTTTTTTTCCAGCCGCATCCGGGTGGTGCTGATTTTGGCAGTGCTGCTAACGGTGGTATTCACCGTGGTAGGCAGTCTGACAGATCTGAGCTTCCCTGATATGGTCGTCAAAGGGGTTTTGACCCCCATTCGTACCGGCGCATCCAAGCTCACCGAGCAAGCCCAGCAGATATATAACTATATCTTCGATTATGAAGCTCTGCTGGAAGAAAACGAAGCCTTGAAAGAAGAGCTGTCCCAAATCCAAGAGGAAGCAAGAAAGGCCGATGCCATTGCCCGTGAAAACAGAAATCTGCGGGCCATCCTGGAACTGACAGAATCCCGGGAGGATTTTAAGCTGGTAGATAGCTACATCATCTCCCGCAGCTCTCAGCAATGGTCCTCCACCTTCACCATTAACCGGGGCAGCAGCGCCGGTATCACCGAGGGCATGTGCGCCATCACCGCTAACGGTGAGTTGGTAGGTCTTGTCAGTCAGGTGGGCAGCAACTATGCTGTGGTAAAATCTGTGTTGGACTCCTCTTTGGAAATCAGCGCCACCATGGCCTCCTCCGGCTATAACGCCATGGTGCAAGGCGGCTATTCCACCGGTCTTGAGGGACTTTTGCGGATGGACTATCTGCCTTCCTCTGCCGTCATTCGTAACAACGACCAAGTGGTCACCTCCGGCTCTACTGTCTACCCCAGAAACCTGAGCTTAGGCTATGTGGTGGATGCCGGCTTTGATGACACCGGTGTTGCCAAGTATGCCCTGTTAAAG
>JAZRCU010000062.1:0-1741 GCA_045659965.1 Faecousia sp. | reverse complement strand
TTTTGAATAAATTTGTCTAGCAAATATTACTCAAGAATTTTCGTTGGCTGTTAATTCGTTTTCACGAAAACTTAAACAATCCATTATAATTGTCCAAGGTGTTTTTGTTCGTCTTTGCGTTATTCAATTTACAAGGTACAGGTTTTTGCTGCCTCCCGGATTGCTCCGTTCATCGGACAGCTTGCATATAATACCACTTCGTATTAGATTTGTCAATAGTTTTTTTCAAGTTTTTTTACTTTTTTCTTCAATTGTTCAATCATGCAGTTTTCACAATTTTCATTAATGAAATCTGTGCATTTTAACCAACTACTGCGCTTCCAAAAGGATATCCACAAAATCATCTTTCTATACATTATATAATAAAAAACTTCCCCGATATTTTTACATACCGAGGAAGTAATTGATTACTTTTGCTGATAGCCGTCTAAGAAGGTGGCCAGTTTCTGGGTTGCCTCAGAGAGCACCTCGATCCGCGGCAGGTACACAAGGCGGAAATGATCCGGTTGCTTCCAGTTGAAACCACTGCCCGGCACCAACAGTACACGCTGCTGCTTCAAAAAGTCCAGAGCAAACTTGGTATCATCGGTGATCTTAAACTTCTTTACATCAATCTTAGGGAAGATGTAGAAGGCAGCCTTTGGCTTTACCGCGCTCAAACCAGGAATGTTGTTGATAGCTTCATAGATAAATTCCCGTTGCTGGTAGATTCGGCCACCGGGTACAATATACTCATTGACGCTCTGGTAGCCGCCCAAAGCCGTCTGGATAATAGACTGGCCGGGAACATTGGAGCAAAGGCGCATATTTGAGAGCATGTTGATGCCGGCAATATAGTCTTTTGCAATACTCTTATTACCGGACAGGATCATCCAACCCACGCGGAAGCCGCAAACCATGTGAGATTTGCTCAAACCGCTGAAGGTAACACAGAACAGATCGGGCGCCAAAGACGCGGTGGAGATATGCTCTTGCCCATCCATAACCAAGCGGTCGTAGATCTCGTCAGAGAAAATGATCAGTTCGTGACGGCGAGCGACATCCACGATCTTCTCCAGCAATTCCTTCGGGTACAGCGCACCGGTAGGATTGTTAGGATTGATCACGACGATAGCCTTGGTCTTAGGGGTGATCTTGCTTTCAATGTCCGCAATATCCGGATACCAGTCTGACTCCTCATCACAAATATAATGTACAGCAGTACCGCCGGCCAGATTGGTACAGGCCGTCCACAAGGGATAGTCAGGAGAAGGCACCAGCACTTCATCCCCGGAATTCAGCAGCGCATTTAACGATAACTGAATCAGCTCACTGGCGCCATTGCCGGTGAACACATCTTTCATAGTGACATTGGGGATGTTTTTGATCTGCGCGTACTGCATCACCGCTTTCCGCGCCGCGAAGATGCCACGGGAATCGGAGTAGCCCTGACTATCGACGACATTCTGGCGCATATCCAGAATCACTTCCTCCGGGGCCGTAAATCCAAAGGGCGCAGGATTGCCGATATTCAGCTTGAGGATATTCATACCCATCTCTTCCATCCGATTCGCCTCGTCTACCACAGGACCACGGACGTCATACAAAACATGTTCCAGCTTTTTGGATTTTTCAAATGTACGCATACAGTTCACCTCAACACTTATGTAATAGTATTTTTAAATAAGCAGAATACCCCGGAGAAACTCCGGGGCATTGATCTTAGAATCTGCACTTATTGGCAATGTATTCTTTCAGCTCG
>JAZRCU010000061.1:0-4084 GCA_045659965.1 Faecousia sp. | reverse complement strand
ATTGACCTTGCCCATGTACTTCTCAACGATGGCGGGCAGAGCGTTGTAGTACTTGTTGCAGGCCTCACGGTGCTGGAAGAAGATGTCGTCGTTCTCGTGGGAACCACGCATAGCAGGACGCTCGGGGTTCAGAGAATGCTTACGGAAAGCATCAACTGCTTCCATGTTGGTCATTTCCTTCAGGTCCTCGTAGTCCCAGATAGCAACCTTCTGGATCTCGTGAGAGGTACGGAAACCGTCAAAGAAGTTAATGAAAGGAACGCGGCCCTCGATAGTTGCCAGGTGAGCAACTGCGGACAGGTCCATAACTTCCTGAACGTTGGACTCGGCCAGCATAGCAAAACCGGTCTGACGGCAGGCGTACACGTCGGAGTGATCACCAAAGATGTTCAGAGCCTGGGCAGAGACGGTACGTGCAGAAACGTGGAACACGCTGGGCAGCAGCTCGCCTGCAATCTTGTACATGTTGGGGATCATCAGCAACAGACCCTGAGATGCGGTGTAGGTGGTGGTCAGAGCACCGGCGGCCAGAGAGCCGTGAACGGTACCTGCAGCACCAGCCTCGGACTGCATCTCAACGACCTTAACAGTGTCGCCAAAGATGTTCTTACGGCCGGCAGCAGACCACTGGTCTACATAGTCAGCCATGGGGCTGGAAGGGGTGATGGGATAAATGCCAGCAACCTCGGTAAAGGCATAGCTGACATGGGCGGCAGCAGTATTGCCGTCCATAGTTTTGAATTTTCTGCTCAAAACGAAATACCTCCTATAAGTATTCAATTTTTTACCGCATATATCATAGCACCTTCAGACGCTTTTGTAAAGGAAAATTCCGTTTAAATAACTGGAAAAAATGATATTTTTGTAGGTTTTCCATTTTAAGGGTTGAGATTAGGCAATATGTTTGTGAAAAATGAAAAAATATTTGTGTTTTTGGGCGCAATAGAGTATGATATACCCATAAGGGGATGATGAGAATGATGTCCTGTATTGATACTGTGGGAATTAGTGGAATTACGGGAAGTATCGTTAGAGCAGAATGTTATATTACCAATGGTTTGCCTGCTTTTGATATTGTTGGTTTGCCGGATGCTGCGGTGAAAGAAGCCAGAGAGCGCGTTCGTGCCGCAGCGAAAACAAGCGGTTTTCGTTTTCCTACCGGACGGATCACTGTCAATCTTGCGCCTGCGGATCTGAAGAAGCAAGGCTCTCACTTTGACCTTCCAATTCTATTGTGTATTATGATTGCTTGCGGATTGGTTAAACATCCCAGCAAGAAAAGTGTGTTTTTGGGAGAATTGAGTCTGGATGGCCATATTCGCGGTATTCATGGTGTTTTGCCTATGGCAGTAGCTGCCAAAAAGGCGGGTGTTGAGGAAATCTATGTTCCGGCTGAGAATGCTGCGGAAGCAACGCTTGCAAGAGGCCCAGCGATCATTCCTGTGCATACTGTTAAGGAATTAATTTCCTGCTTAAATGGGGAAATAGAACTTCCGGAAGAGCCTATTTGGGTGCCTGAGCGTTCTTTAGAGGAATGTTTAGATTTTAAGGATGTTCTGGGTCAAGCGACTGCGAAACGGGCTATGGAAGTGGCTGCGGCCGGTGGTCACAATATTTTGTTGATTGGTCCTCCGGGCTCAGGTAAAAGTATGCTCAGTAAGCGTTTGCCATCCATTTTGCCGGATATGACATGGGAAGAGTCCTTGGAAACATCTATGATTTATTCGGTGCTGGGTAAGCTGACAAAGGATGCGCCTTTGGTTCAAAGAAGACCCTTCCGTTCGCCCCATCACACGATATCGAACATGGGACTGACCGGCGGTGGCGTCAATCCCAGACCCGGTGAGATTTCTATGGCCCACAAGGGTGTATTGTTTTTGGATGAATTGCCGGAATTCCGCCGTGATACATTGGACCTGATGCGTCAGCCCATGGAAGATGGGGAAGTGACGATTTCCCGGGTTTCCGGTACGGTTACCTATCCGGCTGAGTTTATGCTGGTGTGTGCTATGAATCCGTGTAAATGCGGTTATTATGCAGACCCGTCCGGAAAGTGCACATGTTCGCAGACGTCTGTTGACCATTATCGCAGCCGCATCTCCGGTCCGCTGCTTGACAGAATTGATATTATTATGGAGATACCGGCAGTACCTTTTGAAGAATTGCGGACGCGTAAAATAGGGGAGAGCTCTGCTGAAATTCAAAAACGGGTGAACGCAGCCCGGGAAATTCAGAATGCGCGTTTTGGTTATAGCGGCATGTGTAATGCCAGAATGGGTCCGGAGCAACTGCGAAAACATTGCGCAATTGACGATGAATCTGCTACAATGTTACGTAATGCCTTTGATGTATTTGGGCTAACTGCAAGAAGTTATGATAAAATTCTGCGTCTTGCCCGTACCATCGCTGATTTGGAAGGCGCTGAGATGGTAACTTCTGACCACATTGCTGAGGCAGTACAATACAGAACTGCAAGCTTATAAGAGAGGGATTTATTTTGAAAGAGATTTTTTTGTTAAAACTTGGTGAAATTGTATTAAAAGGCGCAAATAAGCGCCAATTTGAGGATAAATTGCGTCAAAATGTTCGCAGACGCATGAAGCCTTACGGAAATTTTGATGTATATATCATGCAGTCCACTGTCTATGTTGAGCCTATGGATGAACTGGCGGATGTGGATGGCGCATGGGACGCATGTCATAGCGTTTTCGGTGTTGTCAGTCTGTGCCGCTGCCGCGCCTGTGAGAAGGATATGGAAGCGATCTTCAACGCGGTAGAAGAGTATTTGGGTGATGATTTGGATTGCGCTGCGTCCTTTAAGGTGGAGTCTAAGCGTTCTGATAAGGCATTTCCGCTGACCTCAATTGCTATTTCCCAGGAAATTGGAGGTCGTCTGGCAGAGGCCCATCCTACATGCAAAGTCGATGTGCATCGTCCTGCATATACGGTGTATGTTGAGGTGCGTGACTTGGCTGCTTATGTACACGGACCTGCTGAGCCCGGAGCCGGCGGTTTGCCTACCGGTGTAGGCGGACGGGCAATGTGTTTGCTTTCCGGCGGTATTGATTCTCCTGTTGCAGCTTATATGATCGCAAAGCGCGGAGTGGAGATCGAAGCAGTGCATTTCTTCTCTTACCCTTATACATCTCAGCTTGCCAAGGATAAGGTTGTAGAACTGGCGCGTTTGGTTACGAAATACTGCGGTCGGATGACAGTGAATATCGTCAGCTTTACCCAGATCCAAGAGGCGATCCGGGATAACTGTCCTGAGGAATACTTCACTTTGATCATGCGCCGGTTTATGATGGAGATCTCTCAGCGCGTTGCTAAAGACGATGGCTGTAAGGCATTGATCACCGGTGAAAATCTGGGCCAGGTTGCCAGCCAGACCATGGAGGCCATGGCTGTGACCGGGGCAGTAGTAGATATTCCTGTGTTTATGCCTTTGGTAGGTATGGATAAGGAGGAGATTGTTACCATTGCCCGAAAGATCGGCACTTTGGAAACCTCTATTTTGCCCTATGAGGATTGCTGTACTGTGTTTACACCGAAGCATCCTAAGACAAAGCCTTCTCTGGGGCAGGTAATGCACGCTGAGCGCAAACTGGACAGGGAAGCGCTGATTCAGGAAGCTCTCAACAGTGTGGAAAAGATCACGGTGAAGTATCATGACGAGCCTTTGTTGTGATGTTTTAAAGGCACTTGAGGGACGGACGCTGGCTACTGCAGAAAGCTGCACGGGTGGTGGCATTGGTGCTGCCATCACCTCAGTTTCCGGCAGCTCCGCTGTCTACAAAGGTGGCATTGTCAGCTACTGTAATGAGATTAAAAATATACTCTTAGGTGTTGATGTGGCTTTGCTGGAAACCTATGGCGCAGTATCTGCGCCTGTAGCCAGTGCAATGGCATCCGGGGCAAGAGCAGCGCTCAATGCAGATGTTGCGGTTTCTACAACGGGGCTTGCAGGGCACGGAGGCGATGAATTTGGAAATCCTGTAGGCACAGTTTTTATTGGATATGCAGACAAGGATCAATGCTTTGCCAGAGAGCATCATTTTAACGGAGATAGGGAAGCGGTACGTTC
>JAZRCU010000060.1:0-2790 GCA_045659965.1 Faecousia sp. | reverse complement strand
ACGGAGCGGTTCGAGGTATTTATCTGCCGCAGCGAGATGGGCAACGCCTACTCCGAGCTGAACGATCCCATGGATCAGAGAGCCCGGTTTATGAAGCAGGTGGAGCAGCGTGAGCGCGGCGACGACGAGACGGAAATGCTGGACGAGGATTTCCTCAACGCTATGGAATACGGCATGCCCCCCACGGGCGGCATGGGCATCGGCATCGACCGCTGTGTCATGCTGCTGACCGGCTCCGACACCATCCGCGAGGTCATCCTGTTCCCCACAATGAAGCCCCTGGCTGAAGGCTAATCGAAAAAAGCCTAGAGCCGCAACGACTTTTCTGGTTGCACGGTTACTACAAATTACATCTTTACATCAAACTTACATCAATCGATGCAAAGACGAAAACAGAATAGGACAGTGCCCAATAATGACATCAATCCCCGGTTCTTTTGAACCGGGGATTTTTTGTCGGCTGTGGCACATTTGTCAGCCAACCCTTTCGTCGATACAATGAGGGCAGATAAATCGGAAGGAGGCACATAGCAGTGAAAAACATCAAATTGATGTTTTTCGCTGGGAGGCCTACAAGAAAATGGTGACAAAGGTAATAAAAGGAGGCAAAGTAAATGGAATCAACATTTGAAAAACTGGGCGGCACCTACCGGCAGGAGGGTGACTATCTGTTTCCCAATATCGAAGTGCCTGAAAGTCCGCAGATCGGCATTTGGGGGCAGCGACGGCACAAGTACCTGATGGAATATAACCATGCACTCTATACGGCCTTGTTTCTCAGTGGTAAGCTGACTACCCACCTGGAAGAGATCGACCGGGTGGCAAGCAAAATGTATGACTGTCTGGAGGAGCAGCTAAAAGAGCGGGACGGTATCACGGAAGAACTGAAGGCGCTACATCAAATGGACTGGGTCCGGCGGATGAATGCAATACGCAGTGAGGCGGAAACTGTGGTTATGGGGGAGTTGATTTATGAATGAGACCACCAAAAAGAATCGTTGTCCTTTCTTCAGCGGAGTATCAATTGGCTTTTACGGGTCTACTCCAGTTTCGCAACAAGCTGATTCAGCAAGGCAGATACACGGATGCGGTGGATGAACTGCTGGTCAAACTACAGAAAGCAAGGAGGTGCAGACATGGATAAGATAGCCAAGAGATTAAAAGACTACATAGATACCCACCCACTTGATCTTGGAGAGGGAGATTGCGAAACTGTCCTGGATCAGCTTTACCAAGCCTACGCAGAATCCCACGAATCCGATCCACCGGAGATCAGAGATAGCTTTAAGGAATTGGATGAACTTCTAGGTGCGTTACCGTTGGATGATAATTATGCGGTGTTCAATCTATGTTGTAGTCTTTGTACAGCATACGAACACAAAGCTTTTATCGCGGGGGTGCAATACGGTTCACATTTAATGATGGAACTACAGGAATAAAAAGGGCCGCTGACTTTGTGCCAGCGGCCTTTTGCGCTATGTAGTTAGATGGAGAAGGCAACCAGGACAACATCTTTGCCGGTCTTCTTGCTGAGAAGCTGCTCCAGCTCAGTGATCTTTGCCAGTGCTTCGGCATCGTCGCTCAGCTGGGCGTACTTCACGGGGGAGTAGGCAACCAGGGCAACTTCCTTACCGGTCTTTGCAGCCAGTTCCTTCTCCAGCGTAGTGATGGAATCCAGCAGATCATCTCTACCGGTCAGATTGGTATAATTGTTCATTTCATATCTCTCCTAATAAGCATTTCTCAATCACTGGTGTACGCAGCTTATAACGAGATGAGTTGTTTCACGATACCGGCTTGGCAGAAAGCATCACGGCGGCGGCCCCGCACAGGATTCACACCTGTTTCCCACAAAACTGTGCTATTATACCATCGAAGATCAATCAAATCAACCCGGAATATACCTCAAATCCCTTATTGCAATCAACGGATGGTTGTGATACCCTAAAAACAAAGGAGTGATGGTTATGACCGATAAGGAACTGATCAAACTGGCAGAAGATACGGGTTTTCGTGTTGCTTTAATTCCTGCAAGGGAAATTCCTGTGGATGGATCTTTCCGTAAATTCTGCGAGGACAATCTCTGTGGCAAATACAATGCCAACTACTCTTGCCCTCCTGGTTGCGGCACGGTGGAGGAAGTTCGTGAGCGGCTGTTTGCTGAGGAAAAGGCACTTGTGCTGGAAATGATTTGGGACGTCAATGGATATGAAGATAAGGAATTTATCTTCTCATCCAGAAATAAACTGAACCGAACGGTGCTGCAGCTTATGGAGCAGCTTCGCGGGGCGGGAATGGATGGTTTCTGCCTTGGCTACGGCGGCTGCCCGTTGTGTAATCCCTGCAAGCAGGTCGAGGGAAAGCCTTGCGCATTCCCGGAGAAGAAGATCAGCTGTATGTCCGCATACTGCATTGATGTGGCTAAGCTTGCAAAGAAATGCGATCTTCCCTTTGCCTGGTCGAATGAAAAACTGCATCTGTTCGGGTTGATTGCGTTCCATAAGAACGCATAATCGCAGCTTGTATACAAGAATGCTAAATTTGCTATTGCATTTTTGTTAGTCATGGACTATAATAATTAAGTAATTTCATAAATGTTCCCGTGGCCGGGTATAGCGCATGACGAGTACCTGGCTGAACAAGATAATGGGGTGTGAGTCCCCGCGCTGCCGGCGCTGTAAGTGTCGAGATGGCCTGCCGTTGACGAAAGTCAGTCATTGGATTTTATCTGAGAAGGCAGACAGGCTGTCGCTTGAGACATAAGTCAGAAGACCTACGGGAATGGATTTT
>JAZRCU010000059.1:0-6407 GCA_045659965.1 Faecousia sp. | reverse complement strand
CCACCGGGGATCGGGTGGTACTTATGGGCACAGATGAAAGCGAAACCATCAGTGCCGAAATGCTGGGCAGCGCCGCAGAAAGCTTCCATTATGAGCAGATCTGCGATATCAGCCGCCGGGTGGCCCGGGTCTATTTGCAAGACGGCAAACAAGTAGCCACCGTAAATTATCTGCTAACTTCTTTTTAAAATTCCCATAAAACGGTTATGATCCCACAAAAGGAGGTCCTACTATGGAACAAAATAATGCCTTTATCCAGACTGCCCAAAACATCCTTGGGGAAGTAAACAAAGCCGTAGTAGGCAAAAATTCTGTTCTTTTGTGGGTGCTTGCCGCCATTTTGGCCAAAGGACATATTCTGCTGGAAGATATCCCCGGTGTAGGAAAAACCACTATGGCCGTAGCTTTTTCCAAGGCATTGGGTCTGAGCTACAACCGGGTGCAGTTCACCCCGGACGTGCTTCCTTCCGATGTTACCGGCTATAGCGTGTTGGATCAGGCCAGCGGCCAGATGCAATATCGCCCCGGTGCAGTTATGTGCCATCTGTTTTTGGCCGATGAGTTAAACCGCGCCACCTCCCGGACCCAATCTGCCCTGTTGGAAGCCATGGAAGAAGGTCAGGTCACTGTAGATGGCATCACCCATCCCATTGCCCAACCCTTTCTGGTGATCGCCACCCAAAACCCCACCGGTGCTGCCGGCACCCAGCTGCTGCCCGACAGCCAGATGGACCGTTTCTGTGTCCGGCTGAGCTTAGGCTATCCCGAGCCTAAAGACGAGATCACTATGCTTCTGCAGCGTCAGGGCGCTGACCCTATGGACACCATCAACGCGGTGGTGGATGTGCAGCAGCTGGTACAAATGCAGACTTTGGTCGCTAACACCCATGTCAGCGATGAGATTGCCAAGTACGTGGTAACTTTGATCGACGCCACCCGGCGCAGCGAGCTGTTAAATCGGGGCGCAAGTCCCCGTGCCACCTTATCTGTAATCGCTATGGCCAAGGCCGTAGCCCGTCTGCGGGGCAGAGATTATGTTGTGCCACAGGACGTGCAGGAGGTTTTCGTTTCCACCGTTGCCCACCGGCTGCAGATCTCCGCAAAAGCCGACAGCGAGTCTATGGATGCAGCACAAGTGCTGGAATTTTTGCTCAGCAAGGTGCGTGCACCCAAATTGCGTTAAGTATGTGGTGGCGGCGGATTTTATACCTGGCATGCCTTGTAGGCAGTCTGGTGTTTTTCGGTTTTTATCAGAAATGGCTTTCCGGCCTTTTGCTGATGCTTTGTGTCACCTTGCCCCTGTTTTCTTTGCTATTAAGCCTTCCCGCCATGCTGACGGTGAAGGCTATTTTGCGTTGTCCGGAAAGCGGACGCATGGGTATGCCGCTACGTACTGCGCTGGATATCACCTGTCGGTTTCCCCATCCCCCGGTAGACTGCAAGATCCGTCTGGCCAACACCCTCACAGGCACCAGCTACCGAGGCAAGCCCGGCGAGCTGATCCCTACCGACCATTGCGGACGGATCCACATCAGCTTCCCTTATTTTTATGCCTATGATTATCTGGGCCTCTTCCGCAGAAAGTTAAAACATCGCTCCGACTGTTATGTGTATGTGATGCCTAAAACCATAGACGGCGGCCCACTTTCCACCCTTTCGGGCCATGCAGGCACCCTCTGGCGTCCCAAGCCCGGCGGCGGTCTTTCAGAAAATTACGAGCTTCGGCTCTACCGCCCCGGAGATAATCTGCGGCATATCCATTGGAAAATGGCAGCCAAAACCGGCAAGCTGATCTACAAAGAAGCCATGGAGCCGGCACAAAAAGGGCTGGTGCTATCGGTCTGCTTATCCGGAGAGGATGACATTCTGGACCAAAAGCTGGGCAAGCTCCTATTTTACAGCCAAAAATTTGTATCCCAAAACCGCCCTCATCGTATCCTCTGCGCCACCGGCAAAGGGGTGGGCGATTATTGGGTAACAGACACCAATAGCTGTGAAGCAGCCTTTGCCCAAATGCTGCAAGGCCCGAAAGCAAATCACGAGCACAAGCCCAAAGCAGAAAACGTGCTCTATCAGCACCATATTGGAGGGGATGGCTTATGAGTAAAGAAAAGCTATTTTCCTTCCTGTGGAGCGTATGCCTTTCCTTCTGCCTTTCCTTTGGGGCAACGGCCTGTATGGTCACCGCCTTTTCCATGGAAGTTTCCTTGCCTGTGCTGGCAATTTACAGCATGCTGGGGTCGCTGATCTTCTCTATCTGCTACGCCCTGCCCTTGGGAGCGATCCCTCCGGCTGCGCTGGCCTTGGCCGGTGGCTATCTGTGGCAGGCCGGACCGTTGAAATTAAGCTTCGAAGCCATTTGCTACCGCATCTCCCGAACTTATCACCAAGCCTATAACTGGCCCATTATCAAGCTAAACGTGTACACCGCAGACGATATGGAGGCCATGCTGGTACCTGTGGTATGCGCTTTGGCCATGCTGATTGCTTGGGTGATCGCTTGGTCTATCTGCCGCAAAAGGCCTCTGTTCCCCGGCCTTATTTTATCCGCCTTACCCCTTGCCTCTTGTCTGGTGGTCACCGATACGATCCCAAACATTTTGTGGCTTTTCCTCTATCTGGCTAGCTTTGTGCTCAGCCTTTTGTGCCATACCACCCGCAAAGGTGACCAAAGCCAAGGCAACCGCCTTTGCACCTATGCTGCCGTGCCGGTGATCTTAGGCATGCTGGTCTTATTTGCAGCCATGCCGCAAGACAATTACCAAGGAGCAGCTGCTGCCAAAAAAGTTTCTGAATATTTAAAGCTTTCTCCCATCCAATTACTGACCCAGCTATTTCAGGATACCCCTGTCAGCGGCACCATCAGCACCAATCAAGTGAATTTGACCGATGTTGGCATGCGGATGGAATCCAAGGCGCAAATGATGACTGTCACCGCTGATAATTACACCGGCATTCTGTATCTGCGTGGCCGCTGCTATGACACCTATGACGGCTGGCATTGGACCTTTGCCGGAAAGCAAACCTTTTCCTGGCCTTCTGAAATTCTGTTAGAGCCTATCGGTGAAGTGGAGATCGTCACCAAATACGCCCACAGAATGCGCTACACCCCTTATTACCCCCAAAGCATCTCCCTTTCTGAAAGTCCGGAGGGTTTTGTAAACACCAAGCAACTGACCCGGTACTCCTATCCCTGTGCCATTGCCCCGACTAATAAGGAAGAATTTGAAAACAAATTGAACGGCATCACCCGGGGAGATGACAGTTTCCTGGGCAGCACCATCATTGTGGCAGAGGGCAACCTTATTCCGCTACAGGGAAATATTGAGGTGCTGACTGATGCGTATGAGATCACCTTGCCGGATCGCACCCTAGCTTGGGCCCAGAAGCTTCTGGAAAAGATCCCCGGTGCGCAAGATGGCAGCGTTTCCAAAAAGGCACAAGCCATTGCAGCTTATGTCCGACAAAGCGCCACTTATAGCACCGACGTGTCCAAAATGCCCAAGGACAAGATTGATTTTGCCAAGTGGTTTATAGAAGAACAGGACAGCGGCTACTGTGTCCACTTTGCCTCTGCCACCACAGTCTTACTGCAAGCTGCCGGCATTCCTGCCCGGTATGTCACAGGCTATGTAGCAAACGTGACAGCCGGAGAAGCTTCTACTGTACTGCTCAAAGACTCCCACGCTTGGACAGAATACTATCTGCCCGGCTTCGGCTGGACAGTACTGGAGTCCACCCCTGTGGCTCTGCGTGAGCCTACCCAACAGGAAACCTTGCCCAATGTCACCCCGCCCCAAGCCTCTCAGCAAGCAACCGGGCCGGATGATACCAAGCCCCAGCAAACCGCGCCCACCACCCCAGACTCTGCGCCCCAAAAGGTGCAGATCTCTGCGCAGTATCTGTGGCTGCTGCTTATTCCCGGGGTGATAGGTCTTATCTGGCTGCAGCGGTCTGTGCGTCTGCATAGGCGCAGATCCCGTTGCCGAAAAGGCTCTGCCAACCAGCAAGCCTTGGCTCTGTGGCAAGAAGCGGTGTATTTTGCAAAGCTGCTGAAACAAGCGCCGGACGAAAAACTACACCAGCTGGCGCAAAAGGCAAAATTCAGCGCCCACACCCTTACAGAGGAAGAATTGGCCGTATTTACCGTTTTCTTGGAAGAGGCCATCAGTATTTTAAAGAAGCGCTCTGTTTTTCATCAGCTATACTATCGGCTGATCCTATGTGCCTATTAAAACAATTTCTACAAAACAGATGGTTCTATTGGCAAAATTTTTTCGCATTTTTTGTCTCATTTTCTGTAATTTTTTCTTGCACTGAGAAAAAAATAAATGTATAATGATGCTATCTTTTTTTGAAACAATATGGAGGGAAATCATATGGCAGCTAATGTGCGTCCTGAAACCATGGAACGTATTACAACCAAGGCCCTGGCTGATGCTTTTATTGCAGAGCAGGTTGCCGAGATCCGCGCCCAGGTGGGCGATAAGAAAGTGCTGCTGGCTCTGTCCGGCGGTGTTGACTCCAGCGTTGTCGCTGCGCTTTTGATCAAGGCCATCGGCAAGCAGCTGTACTGTGTCCATGTAAACCACGGCCTGATGCGTAAAGACGAGTCCGAAGCCGTGATCCGCATGTTCAAGGACGGCATGGATGCAAACCTCATTTATGTAGATGCAACCGATCATTTCCTTGGTCTGCTGGCCGGTGTGTCCGACCCCGAGACTAAGCGTAAGATCATCGGTAAGGAATTTATCACTGTCTTTGCTGAGGAAGCACGTAAGCTGGAGGGCATCTCCTTCTTGGCACAAGGCACCATCTACCCCGATATCCTCGAGTCTACCAAGCAGGCTGAGGGCAAGAAGGCCGTCAAGTCCCACCACAACGTAGGCGGTCTGCCTGAGGATCTGCAGTTTGAGCTGGTAGAGCCCATCAAGCTGCTGTTTAAGGACGAAGTCCGTGTGGTCGGCGAGGCTCTGGGCCTGCCCCATGCTATGGTCTACCGTCAGCCCTTCCCCGGCCCCGGTCTGGGTGTCCGTTGTCTGGGCGCAATTACCCGTGACCGTCTGCACGCTCTGCGTGAAGCCGATGCTATTTTGCGTGACGAGTTTGAAAAGAGCGGCCTGAGCGAAAAGGTTTGGCAGTACTTTATTGCCGTGCCCGACATCAAGAGCGTTGGTGTCAAGGACGAAAGCCGTTACGAAGGCTGGCCTGCCATTATCCGTGCAGTGAATACCACCGACGCTATGTCCGCCACCATCGAAGAGATCCCCTACGCAGTGCTGCACAAGGTCACTGCCCGGATCACCTCTGAGGTCGAAGGCATCAACCGCGTTCTGTATGACCTGACCCCCAAGCCTGTCGGCACCATTGAGTGGGAATAAATCAATTTGCGCTGCCTGTGGCAGATGAAGCAAATTGATTTATTGTGCCGCGGTCGATAAAATCAAGGAAAAGCGTAAGCCCGAAGATTTTATCGGGCACCGCAAACGGGCCCATAACATCCCCTCTGCAAAAGCAGAGGGGATTCCTTATTTTTTATGTCATTTATCGCCTTTTTAAGATGTAAAATCCCAAAATCTTAATTGACTTTTTACCCTTTTGTTGGTATTCTATACATGTAGAAAAATTGTCTTTTTTGACACATAAGCTCGATACATCACAAATGATATGGATTTGTAGTTTCTGCCCGGACGCCGTAAATGACCGGACTATCGATGGCAAAATGCCCATGCATGAAAACGGGCAGTATAGGCATCGATCGGCTGACTTTCAGTCCCCATCGATGCTTTTATTTTTCTGCACCGCAACTATGTATCTTACCCGTTAAGGGCTTGATAAAAAAATGATTAGGAGAGAATAAAATGAAAAAGATCATCGCACTGCTACTGTCTCTGGTTATGATGCTGGGTCTGGTTGCTTGTGGCAACACAAACGACAACACCCCCGCTACCACCGACGCTGCTGACAACGCTGATGCTACCACCGCTGCCAGCACCCCCGAAACCAACTTCAAGGCTGGTTTTATTTTCCTGCACGACGAAAACTCCACCTACGACCTGAACTTCATGAACGCTGCTAAGGAAGCCTGCGAGGCTCTGGGCGTTGATTATGTTACCAAGGTCAACATCCCCGAATCCGAAGCTTGCTACGACGCAGCTGCTGAGCTGGTTGACGAAGGCTGCACCTACATCTTCGCTGACTCCTTCGGCCATGAGCCCTACATGCTGCAGGCTGCTCAGGAGTTCCCCGAAGTACAGTTCTGCCATGCTACCGGCACTCAGGCTCACACCGCTGGTGTTGCTAACTACCACAACGCTTTCGCTTCCATTTACGAAGGCCGTTTCCTGGGTGGCGTTGCTGCCGGCATGAAGCTGAACGAGATGATCGCTGCTGGCGAGTTCACCGCT
>JAZRCU010000058.1:0-3041 GCA_045659965.1 Faecousia sp. | reverse complement strand
GGTGACTTTACTGGGGATGAAAAGGTAAACAACGAGGATGTCATCTACCTTCTGTGGCACACCATGTTCCCGGAGAGTTATCCCATTGAGGCTTCTGCCGACTTTACGGAAGATGGGGAAGTGAACAACGAAGATGTGATCTACCTTGTGTGGCACACCATGTTCCCGGAAAGCTATCCTCTAACCGGCAAGAAAGAATTGCAAATGACATAAAGCAAAGGGCGCGTCCAACCGGACGCCCCCTTACTTTTTGTTATGTATTAGCCAAAATAGCTTTTGGTGCAAATTGCAACCAGCCAAGTCAAAAATCCGGCTATGGTTGGCGAGGAGATCCAGGCAAGGCCCACGTTCTTCAGCACACCGAAGTGGACATTTTTTGCACCGCTGACCAGTCCGGCGCCAATGACTGCGCCTACCACAGACTGAGAGGTGGAAACGGGGATGCCCATAAGCTTGCCCATCAGAAGCACAGTCAGCGCAGAGGCGATAATGACCACGAAGCCATCGACCTGAGAGATCTCTGCAATGCTGCCGCCTACAGTCATCATCACGCGCTTGGAGAAGGTCAGCACACCCAAGGCAATGGCCAGACCGCCTAAGATGGCTGCGATCCGGGAACCGCTGATCCAAGACAGATCATACAATAGGTTAGCGCCCTGTCCGGTGGGATCGTAGTAAAAAGCGGTGACGGATGCGGAGCTGTTCTGGCCGATGCTGAATGCAGAAAATGCGCCGGCTGCGATATAACCCAGCTTAATGATCATATCGTAGTGTTGCATGGAGGTCAAGCGCTTCTCCAGAAGTCGCTTTACAAGAAATACCAGAACAAAGGAAATGGCAGCTGCGCCCAAGGGGTTAAGCAGCCAAGTGGATACGAACTCCAGAATTTCTGTAATGTTCTGCTGCCGCAGTTCCGGATTGGAGTAGTCTGCATAGCATAGACCCCAGCCGATCACCGCGCCGGTCACAGACTGGTTTGCAGAAACGGGGAACTTCAGATAGCTCATTACAAACACGGTGATAGCTGCGCAGCCGAAGATAATGGCAGCCTTCAAAGCAGACTTTAAGCGCAAATCAGCTAAGGTGCCGTCCTCCAGCGCCTGTTCTACTTGCTGGACAGATGCAGTAACAGCGTTGTTTGTGGCGATGTTGCTGAGCTTGTTAATATTCTGATGACCCATCGTAATTGCGCCCAGCAGCACCATCACCGCAATGATTACGATTGCTGTGCGGTATTTCACCACGCGAGTGGCCACCGCCGTACCAAAGGCGTTGGCAGCATCGTTGGTGCCCAGCGACCAGCCCATGAACAGACCAGCCGCCAGCAGTAAATAAATAAACATATTTTCTGTCCCTTATGCCTTTCTTGTGATCAGCATAATCTGGATCTTATCTGCAATGTCCTCGATGATGTCAGACAGGTCGCAAAGCATTTCCACGATTTGCGTGTGCTGCATCTTGGCTGCCAGCTCCATATCTGTAGCAAACAGATTTTCATAGATACGGTCCTCAATGGTATCTACTTCGCTCTCAAGGTTCCGCAGCTGGTCCAGATGCTCCGGCTCCTTCATCAGCACATGCATCTGGGAGAAGAGCATGCTGATGCACTTTTCCAGCGCCTCAAACTGCTTCTTGGTAATGGCGAAGATCTGCTGGATATCATTTACATAAACGCTGGGGCATTGGATCTTCTGCAGTACGATCTGCTTTGCAACAGATTCGCACTTGTTAGCGATCTTATCACAGCTGGTAGCGATGGAGATCAGATCCTGCCGGGTAGAGGGCAGATAGGGAGTATGGTTGAGAGAATCGATCATTGCCCGCAGGGAACGGTCAGCGGCGGCTTCGGTAGCCTTTACATTTTCGCACAGAGCCAGCAGGACCTCGGGCTTTGTTTCCTGGGTGGTGGCTGCGGTCATGAAGTTTTCAAATACCAGTACGCACTTTTCTACGTCCCGGATCTGTGCCATGATCAGCGTATGCACATTTGTGTTTTTCTTGAACATTGCGATTCCTCCTACTTGTGGCAAATGCCAAATTTTCTGTTATAGTTTACCATATTTTCTTGAAATATGTCAAGGGATTGACAGGTTATCTTTGAAGAAGAAAGGGGAAAATCCAATTTTAATACAGAATATTTACTACACACCGGATGGCATAGTGGTCAGAATAGAAATTCTTGATCTCCCAGCGATCCCGTAAGATGGAAAAGCTTTCTGCCTCCACGCCAAAAGAAGAGGCGAAGCAGTAATCGATGGGTGTGCCATCGGTATCGGAACGGCGCCCCCAATCATGGAAGGTGATGCCGGAGTCCGACTGCGGAGCGACCTTGCGGCAGTCTAGCATAGTTTCCGCTAGCTTATGGTAGGTGGCGGTATACTCCTGCACATTAAAATCTCCGCAAAGCAGGAAAGGATCTTTGCATCGGGCAAACAGATCGCTGACCAATACAGCCGATTCATATTGGGCAGTTTTGCCATGGGCATCAAAATGGGTGTTAAAGAGGGTGAACTTTGCGCCGCTGTCTTTATGGACAAATTGCAGATACTGGCAGTTGCGGATGTTTTTTGCGTCCCAGCCTTTTTTCTTTGCCAAGACGGTTTCATTTAAATAAAATGCGCCCTTAGTCTCCGCGGAGAGAATATCCTTGCGATATAGCACCATGTTGCTGTCAAAATAGTAAGATTCGTAGCTTTGAGGAAGATTCCGGGTGATGTAGAGCATGATATCCCGGGAGATCTCCTGCAGGCAGAAAATATCCGCAGAAAGTTCTTTAAAATATTCAACCAGAGGTGCTTTTCTTGCTTCCCAGCTGCGAGGCCCTGTATCCTCATCATATTCCCGTCGCACATTCATGCTCACTACAGTCAGCTGCTGGGTGTTGGTTTTGCTTTGGTCTATAGGTGTGCTGCATCCGCTCAGACAAAAAAGCACCAAAATGAGAAATGATAAAAAAGTGCGCAGATACTTGTGTTTCATAGCACATATCTCCTTTAATTTAAGTTTAACACACAATGCTTTATTTGACAATCTTTACAAGC
>JAZRCU010000057.1:0-3055 GCA_045659965.1 Faecousia sp. | reverse complement strand
CGCAAGAAGCATCAAACCTTTGAAAACCTGACAAAACTGGATATTTTCTAAGAAGGGTACTCAGAGTAAGGACTGACAACAAAATCCTGCAATGACAATAAGTTGACAACAAAGTTTGCAATCTCCCTGATGTGATATGATACGATATGACAAAGGGGAAATAAAGCAAAAAGACGGATATGAGCGAATGTGATGCAATATGATAAGGCGTCAAAGCATTTCCCCACAATGAAGCCCTTGGCTGAATAAAGAATAAACACCCTATGGCGCTTGCCATAGGGTGTTTTTGCATTTAGAAGATGCCTTTGTTGTATTTGAACATTGCGTAGAAGGCGATTCCGATACCGACTACAAAACCAGCAATCATAATCACGTTGGCGATGATCAGCAGCAGGTTTTCTTGCAGATAGCTTGCAAGGAACATAAGACCGCTGGATAGAATCATGCCAATGCCCATGATGATCGTGCCCAGACCCACCAGCTTGCCAAAGGGGAGCCGATCATCTTCGCGCACTCGCTTGGTGTGATAGGAATGGAGCATGGAGATGTTTCCCTTTCTGTTTAAAAGACCGATTACAATCAGCACGATGCCTAAAATGACAGTAACGATATATTCCATAAGGTGACCTCCTGTAGTAGTGATATTGTTATAGTATCATAGGGAGGCGAAATGCTCAAGAGATTTTCTTGCATTTTTGAGGGCCTGTGTTATGATAAAGATATCAAAAGAAAAGGAGAACTCCTATGAAAAAAGAAACTAGACTTTATAATGTATTGTTTCCTGTGTGGATGTTCTTTTTTATTCCCACAGGGGTATGGTTGCTGATTTTACCCGGGAATTTTTTGGTAGATACCTTGGTGCTAGTGTTATGGATGCGCCATCAAAAACTTGACGGAAAGCTGCAGCTATACAAACGCAAGATCGTTCCTGTTTGGCTGCTGGGCTTCTTATCTGATTTTATTGGATCGATACTTACCTTTGGGTTATTGCTTATTTTGGAAGAAATTGCCCCCAATTTGGCGCTGCATTTGTTCCCTGCAACAACCCTTATGGCGCTGCCCGGTGTGATTTTGGCAGGGGTGCTGATCTATTTCCTAAACCGTAGGTTTGTGTTCCGAAACACAGATCTTTCTAAGGAGCAGATCCATTCTGTATGTTTAGTGTTAGCACTATGGACAGCTCCATATACCATGCTGATCCCTCTATACGGATAAGGAGAAGAGATTATGGATTTTACAAAGGTAAAAGAAAATCTAGAACAGGCTGGATATCAGGTATCCTGCTTTGAAACGGCTGCAGCAGCAGCGGAGTTTTTAGATCACGCCATTGACGGTGTAACTGTGGGCATTGGTGGCTCTATGACTTTGGAGGATATGGGAATATATCAACGTCTGTCTGAGCATAATCAGGTGTTCTGGCATTGGAAAAAACCCGGCCCGGAGACCTTGGCAAAGGCCCAGAGCGCAAAGGTGTATTTGTCCTCTGTGAACGCTTTGGCTCAGTCCGGTGAGATCGTCAACATTGACGGAACTTGCAACCGGGTGGCATCCATTGTCTACGGACATGAACTGGTATATTTGGTGGTAGGAAGCAATAAGATCGCAGAGGATTATGAAAGCGCACTGTTTCGTGCAAGAAATGTGGCGGCACCGAAAAATGCCCGCCGTTTGAATAGACAGACTCCTTGCGCCTTGGGCGAGGAAAAGTGCTATGATTGCAAAAGTCCGGACAGGATCTGTAAGTCCCTTAGCGTTTTGTGGCAGAAGCCCCATGGTATGCAGTGCCATGTGATCTTGGTTGATGAGCCTTTGGGATATTAAGAAAGCACGTATACTTCCCGTTGTTGACAGTTGTGATATAATCCTATTTATTTAGAAAGAGGCATTGAAAATGAAAAGAATCGTGACCATTCAAGACATTTCCTGCTTTGGAAAATGCTCTTTGACTGTGGCGCTGCCTGTGATTTCTGCTATGGGCGTGGAGGCTGCGGTGATCCCCACGGCAGTTTTGTCTACCCACACCATGTTCCAGAACTTTACCTTCCGTGACTTGACCGAGGACATTCCTGCAATTTCCGATCATTGGAAGCAGGAACAGCTGGCCTTTGATGGCATTTACACCGGATATCTAGGCTCTTTCCGCCAGATTGACCTGATGGCAGATTTCTTTGATAGATTTCGGGGTGAAAACACTTTGATCTTTGTGGATCCGGTTATGGCAGACAATGGTAAGCTCTATGCCGGGTTTGCAGAAGAATTCCCTGGGCAGATGGCAAAGCTTTGCGGTAAGGCGGACATCATCGTTCCCAATATCACAGAAGCTTGCCTGATGACAGGCATGGAATACAAGACAGAATATGATGAAGCTTATATCAAGACCTTGCTGGAAAAGCTAAGCCGGCTGGGCGCAAGCGTGACCATACTGACTGGCGTGTCCTTTGCTCCCGGTACCACCGGGGTGATGGGCTATGACAGAAAAACCGGGGAGTATTTTTACTATAAGCATAAAAAATTGGAAAAGAACTTCCACGGCACCGGAGACCTATTCTCCAGCACCTGTGTTGGCGCTATGATGCAGGGCAAGACTTGGCAGGAGGCTGTCCGGATAGCAGCGGATTATACCGCCCAGTGTATTGCGCTAACTATGAAGGACCCCAAGGCTGGCGCTTACGGTGTTAACTTTGAAGAAGGTATGCCGTACCTGTTAAAACGCTGTGGACTGATTTTATAAGCGAAAAGGCGTGTAGCTTAGCTACACGCCTTTTATTCTTCTGCAAGTCCTTGGGTGTCCAGTAAGGTTAATACCTGTTGTCCCCGGGCTGTCAGCCCCACAGTGCCGTGAACAGGGTAGCCTCGATATGCGGACATATCAAAGCCTATCAAGGGCTTACTGTAGTCGATGTCGATCAGGGATTTTTTCTCCAATAGCTGGAGGATGAGACTATATTCCTCCGGAGAATAATCGGCCTCTTCCAGATAGATAGGAGTCATATCGTCTGCTTTTCTGGCAACTGGCAGAAAAGCAAACTGAGATAGGCTCATAAGAAGCTGGATC
>JAZRCU010000056.1:0-6608 GCA_045659965.1 Faecousia sp. | reverse complement strand
ATCAACAGCACCGGCACGGAATCTACCACCACTTATGTGGGCTATGCCATCACCGATGTGTTTGCGGCAGCTGGCTTGACCGACAATTATATTTGGCTGGAAGCTACTGCTGATGATGGTTATGCCATTGAGGTCTCCGGTGATATCGTTACCGCTCCCACCACCTTGCTGGCAGTTACAAAAAACGGTGAGGCTTTCAAAACTGCTCCATGGTTTGCCCCCTGCAGCTCCGAGACCACCGGCGAATATCTGAAGAACATGGTTTCCGTTTTGGTCAATACCACTGCGGAAAAGCCCGAGGGCATCGATAACACCATGGTAGAAGATACTGAACCCACAGAAGAACTTGATGCGAGCGTTCCCGAACTGGCTGATAAGACCGACAAGGTCACCTTCGACAGCTTCAGCTTCAAGGTCAACGGCCAGGAAGTGACCAACGCGACCCTGGAAGGTTTGCGTATCTACAAGGTCACCGTCAACGTGGTCAATAAGAACGGCAACGCATCCCAGGCAACCTATACCGGCTACAAGCTCATTGACGTTCTGGCCGCATTGAATATTACCGACTATTCCACTGTTAAGGCAATCGCAAATGATGGTTACGAGTCTGAACTGACTGCTGAGCAGGCTGTCAGCGAGTACACCTTGATCGCTATTGAGAAGGATAAGGAACTGGGCAAGGATGGAACCATTTGGGTCGCTCCCTGCCTGGAGACCTCTTCCAGCGAATACTGCAAGCTGGTCGTAGAGATCGTTGCGGAATAAGTCACTACACAAAAAAGAGAGGCAGATATCTGCCTCTCTTTTTTTATTGCAGTTGGGCTAAAACTTCCATCAGAGGTTCCAGTAAAGCATCCCGGTTTTCCGGTGTGACGGTAAAAACCTGCACATCCGGACGACGAATAATTTCTTCCAGGAAAGGATCGTCGGCCTTTTGAAGCACACCCAGCACATGGCAGTTGCCATCCAGACAATCCACAACGGCCTGCCGGAAAGCGGGAGAATCCTGCTCAAAAGTTCCAAGCTCGTCCATCATGATGTAGCCGCCCTTTTTCAGCGCCAGACGGAGCAGCTCTGCGCCGAAAATATCAAAACTTTCCGGCACAGCCAAATGGCATTTTTTGCGCAAAAACACGGAGATGGGAACATCGTTTCCAAAAGCTTCGGGGACTGACCCCAGGCAATGAAGCCGATAACCCCGGAAACGGTCATTTACCAGATACTCCAAGGTCTGAAAACCGCTGGGAGAAATTTCGGCTCGCTCCAAGACTTTTCTCCATAAGGTAGATTTTCCAACCTGCTTTTCTCCGGTGAGAAAAATATGTTTCAAATGAATGCCTCCTTTAAGGACAGCTCAGAACACCTTCCGCCCACAGACAGCCGCCGCAGGTGGGGTGGGAGTTACCGATGCAGTCTTCACGGTTATCTTCAAAAAGCTCGCAGTGACCGCAGTAAATACAAGGGGAAAAGTCGAACTCCTCAAACTTGCGACGGAAAGCCCGGTACGCATCGCTGTTCCAAATTTCTGCTACACCGGATTGCATCACATTGCCAAAGAAATGGTGATAGATCGTGCGGCGCACGTTGCTCAAATAGGTATAGCCATTGTGTAGCAGCGCCATACAGGGGCTTACATTGCCATCACTGCGGACAAAGGTCATACCCTCCTGGACGAATTTGCAGTAGGATGCCTGCCGGATCACCGGCTGGTCATTAAAACTGAGGTGGAAGTTTTGCTTGGACATCAGCTTGGTGATTCCCTGGGCGGCCTCGGGGATGTTCATGTCCAGGTAGGGAAGCCGTACTGTGGGGAGCACACTGCCTTTGGATGGGCCGGTGTACATAGTCACTAGGTTTTTGTACAGCATCTCCTTCTGAGAAGCCTCGTCGGTGGGGGAGATGTTGGAGATATTGACTTCGTCGATGAGATATTGGGAAATGAAAAAAGGGAGATAGGCCAGCTGATGCACATTGCTTTTCATAGCCACGAAGGTGATACCTAAGGAGACACCGTTGGCGCTGGTGTGGCGCAGTCGGTTGAAGCAGCGGATATTATCCAGGATCAGTTGGGAATGGTTGTGTCCCGCGTTTTCTTGAAAATGCTCCGTATCCAGGTCATCTATGGATATCCAAAGACGGCTGAGACCAGCTTCCAGGATGCCCCGGATCATCTCTTGAGTGAGTAATGTGCCGTTGGTCAGCAGTTCTACATCCGCACCGGTCTGTGCGGCAATGCGGATCATTTCCAAAATATCTTTGTGAAACAGCGGTTCGCCCATGCCACCAAAGAAGATAGTTTCTACGGAAGAAGGCATAGTAGCGATCACATGGCGGAAATCCTCCAGGCTCAGATCGCAGATCGGCTCATCAAACCAGGTGTGACGAAAGCACATTTTGCAGTTGAGGTTGCATTTGGTGGTGGGCTCAATGTAGAGTTTTCTAAGCATGGGAATCCTCCTTTCTGCGAATTAGCCGCCGGTGGTCAAAAAACGGATAAAAAATCGGTGATAGATTTCTTCTACATCCCGGTCATCACCTTCCATCTGTACCCGGGTGCGCTTGGCGGCCCAAACACCCATGCCCTGGGGCTTCAGATCTATTAAAGTGATGTGGCAGGTGTTAAAGTGAAACAAGTTTCGATTCTCTTCCCGGACATCTTCCTGCTCCTGGAAAAAGGCTCTTGCCCGATCAACGGCAATGCCCCAGGTTTCTTCCTTCATCATATTGAAATCCTCATTTCTTTGAATTTCCCAAAGCGGAAACCGCCCGAAGGGCAGCTTGTCTGCTATCCATAATGACACCTTCCACCATGGGGTAAATCTTATGGCAATTGCCGCACAGATGCAGCCAGCTTTCCTGGGAGCAAAAATGAATCGTCGTTCTGTCGGATCTAAATCCCACAGCGATCAGTAAGGTCTTGCAAGGGATCGAACTGCCGTCAGAGAGGATAACACCTTCCAGATGGGGATGCCCTAATACTTGCGTAATGGTATTGTTGCAGATCAAAGGGATTCCTGATTGGGGCAAAAATTGCTGATTTCGAGCCATGGCACCGCAGCTATCTTTTTGCTCTACGATAGCAGCTACGGCAATACCAGCGTCATAAAGATGTTTTGCCATGATCAGACCCAGATCACCGCTGCCCAGGATCACCACGGGCCCTTGGGGGCGAAAACCATACAGGTTCATCATTTCCTGCATTTGGCCTGCGGCATAAATACCCTGGGGGCGAGTGCCGACTATGGGCAGAGAACCTATAGGGATCTCCAAGCAACCGGAAGCCAAAATCAGCTGCTCAAAAGCAATGATTATTTCCCCATGCTCCCCGCTTTTCAGCAGTGCCTTCTTATCCTTTGAAATGGATATCACTGTTGTGCCGGTGAAACAGCGGATCTCCTTGGGTAAGTCTGCTGTCATTTTTCCTACATATTCCGGGCCGTCCAGCCCATTGCCGAAGCCACGGTGATAGCATTGCCGCAGGATGCCGCCTAAAGCGGGCTTTCGCTCAACCAGAAGGATATCATTGCAGCCGGCGGAAAAAGCCTCACGGGCGGCGCTGAGACCTGCGATACCTCCGCCGATAATCAGAATATCACAGTGTTCCATGTCCGTGTTCCTCCAAAAGCTTTTGGATAGCCCAGGCGCAGCGGCTGCCTTGGCAGATTCCCATGCCGGTTCCTACCCGGCGCTTTACCCCGTCCAGGGTGGTCGCACCACGGTCAATGGCCTCCAGGATCTGTCCTTTTGTAATGTTTTGGCACTGACAGATGATCTCATCATCAGTACAGGCGATGGCGGGACGATGGGGGTCAAAATCCGGATTTGGCATTGCCTGCAGCTTCTGCGCAATGGCTTCTGCAACAAAGCGACCTAATTCATTGGCGCAGGTGAGCCCGGGGGTTTTGATGCCGATGAAACTGATAAAATCAGTGGCAGGGCGTTCAATGCAGAAATCGTGGATGTTGCTGCCGTCGCTTCTGTAAGGATTGGGACGGGTAGCGCCAAAAGATCGAATCACATCTTCAATTTGCAAATTCGGCATCAACTGAACTGCTGCGTCTTTGATAGATTCCATACCCTCCCGGGTGGTGGCAAAGGCCGAACGGAAGGGACGGGCAGGGGACTCCAGCAGCAAATTTCCTTCCACGCAAGGAATGGCAGTGATGCCTTTGCCAGACTCAGTTTCTTGGAAAAGAATATGCCTGGGACTTTGGATCGAAGGATTCATTACAAGATAATCCGCACCGTCCAGCTTTGTGGATGCCCCGCTGGGGTAGATCATATTCTGAATGTCGGCAGCATGGATGCCTGCGCAGTTAATAATGGATCGACAGGAAAAGTTGCCGCTGCTTGTGGCGACAAGATATCCGTCGGGTGCTTTTTTGATGGATGTAACAGCGGTGTTCATTTTGGCCCGGCAGCCGTTTTGCAGGGCGTTCTCATAGGCGGCAATACCCAAAAGCCAGGGATTGACCGTACCGGTAGAGGGGGCATACAGCGCAGCGGTGACAGACTCTGAAAGCATAGGCTCTAAAGCCCGGGCTTCTTCAGCAGATAAGAACTTCATGCCAGGAACCTGGTTTTGTTTTCCGGCTTCCAGTTTTTTTACCAGGGAAGCATAGCCCAAAGGCCCAAAACTGACCATTAGAGATCCACGACGGGAGAAGGGGACTTCCAGTTCACGGCACAGCCGGTCAAAATCCCCGTTGGCGCGCACGGTCATTTCTGCTTTTTGAGTGCCGGGCTTCATATCATAGCCGGCGTAAACGATGGCGGAGTTGGCGCGTGTGATCCCACCGCAAACATCCTCTGCCGCTTCCAAAAGCAAAACAGAGAGCTTCCAACGGCACAAATTTCTGGCGGCAAAGCAGCCTAATATACCGCCGCCGATGACGATCGTATCAAAATGTTCCATAGGTCAGATCTCACCGACAATCTTTCCCAAATCTCGGTAGTCATTTCCGGAGAAATAGGAGATCTCTCGTTGAAATTGAGGATTGTTTAAGATCCGCAAAAGGGTTTGGATAGCCTCAGAATTCAACATTTCTTTGCGGATCACCAAATCAAAGCGTTCTTCCTGCAGAGGGATAAAGTCGATACCCTCCATCTGCCGGGAAATCCTCTGTGTGCCAATAGCCAGGTCTGCTTCCCCTGCAGCCACAGCGGCAGCCATGGTCAGATGGGATTTCATGATCTTATCATAGCCTCGCAAGGTAGAGGAAGGAATGCCCAGGCGCTTCAGCTGGACATCCATCAAAATCCGGGCAGAAGAACCAACGGCGCGATTGAGCACAGAAATATCCTCCCGTCGTAAGTCGGACCAACCCTTGATATTCTTGGGGTTTCCCTTGCGGACATAGAAGCCTTGAGTCCGATAGCTGACATTCAGCAAAAGAGCGGGAACACCGGGCATTAAGCTGCGGACGAAGGATGTGTTGTAGTCAAAACCGTCATACAGGTGGCAGGCAGCCACATGGATATGGCTTTGGTACAGAGAAAGCAAACCCTCAAAACTATTCAGATAAGTTCGCGCGGTGTGGATGCCCTCCTGCTGCAGGTAGTTGGCAAGGATGTCCAGCACCACATCCTGACCGGAAATGATCAGTTCGGGCGTTTCGTCTTTCTTAGGGGTCAGCAGTGTGGAGTGGGTGTCGATGTTTTTTACGGGACGGATGGAATGCTCATGCCGGGAACGGGCAATATAGGCATCCACATCATCCTGGGTAAAACGCACCTTTCGTCCGATCTTATAGGAGTGGATCTCTCCTTTTTTGATTAGATCGTAGATGGTGGATTTGCTGACATGAAGAATGTCGGCGACTTCCTGGGTGGATAGAGATTTATTCTGTGCCATAGAGTCTCCTCCTGTGGGTATTTCGTCACATTTTATATCTATTATTATACTCTTTCTTGTACACTTCTACAAGACCTAAAGCTGCATGAAGTGTGTTGTATTTCATATCATTTCATATCATTTCGTTTATGGATTTATTTGGAAACCGAAAAAGTTCGTACAAATTGGGATGGTTTCATATCGTTTCGCACGGAGTTAACGCCGAAGTATTGCGTTGCATTCGTTTTCCAATATAATTAAAGTATCCATATGTAGAAACATACGAAGTTTGGACATATATAAAGTTCATGGAGGTATTACTATGGCATACGCATATTACGAAAAAATCGCCCGCATTAACTTGACCACCGGTACTGTGACCGTGGAAAAGTTGGATCTGGATCTGGCCAAGAAGTTCATTGGTGGCCGTGGTCTGGGTACCAAGATCGTCTATGACGAAGGCTGCGCTACTGTGGATCCCCTGGGTCCCGACAACAAGCTGGTCTATGTCACCGGCCCTCTGACCGGCGCAGGCGCTCCCTCCACCGGCCGTTACATGGTCGTTACCAAGTCCCCCCTCACCGGCATGATCGCTTGCTCCAACTCCGGCGGTATTTGGGGTGCTAAGCTGAAGTATGCAGGCTGGGATGCTCTGATCGTGGAAGGCGAAGCTCCCGCTTGGACTTACATCAATATTGTCGACGATAAGATCGAGCTGCTGTCTGCTGACGAGTACCTGGGTCTGTACTCCGAAGAGCTGGATGAGAAGCTGAAG
>JAZRCU010000055.1:0-3305 GCA_045659965.1 Faecousia sp. | reverse complement strand
GATCACAGAGGTCTATGACATTGATTATAAGACCGCGCTGCTGATTGGCGCGTTCCAATGCTTGAGCCTGATCCCTGGCACTTCCCGTTCCGGTGCCACCATCTTGGGTGCCATCGTTTTGGGTGTTGGCAGAGCTGCCGGTGCAGAGTTTAGCTTCTTCTTGGCCATCCCCACCATGTTGGGCGCCAGCGCCTTGAAGCTTTTGAAATTCCTGATGGAGGGCGCACAGATCGCTTCCTTGGAAATGGTGATCTTGCTGGTGGGCTGTGTCGTCAGCTTCGTGGTGAGCATGGTGGTCATTAAGGCTCTGATGGAATATGTCCGCAAGCGCAGCTTCAGCGTGTTCGGTGTGTACCGAATTGTGTTGGGCGTTTTGGTGCTGGGCTATTTCTTAGTAAAGAATTTGATTTGATATAAAAAATACCGGGTGTTTCAAACACCCGGTATTTTGTTTAGCGTACGTACTCAATGACCACGCGGCGGTTAGGCTCGCTGCCAATGGAGTAAGTGGTGATCCGGTCAGTCTCCTGCAAGGTTGCGTGGATCACATGACGCTCGTAAGCGTTCATGGGCTCCAGAGTGATCCGGCGCTGAGCCTTCAGCACCTGCTGTGCCTTCTTAGTGGCATAGCGGCGCAAGGACTCTTCCCGCTTTTCACGGTAGGACTCTGCATCCACATTGATGCGGATGTGACCTTCCACGTGGCGGTTGATGGAGTAGTTACACAGATGCTGCAGCGCATCCAGAGTATCGCCTCGGCGGCCGATGAGGTAACCCAGGTCCTCACCGGTGAGCTCTACATTATAAGTGGTTTCGTCTGCCTTCCAAGCATGGGGAACTGCCTCAGAGCCCATGTTCTCCAAAAGACCCTTCAGGAAAACTTCGATCTTCTCCTCAACGCTGCCGGCTGCGGCAGGGGCAAACTCCTTGGGAGCAGCCACTTTCTTGGGAGCGGGCTTCACAGTTTCTTTCTTGGGCTCTGCCTTAGGTGCAGCCTTGGGAGCTTCTGCCTTAGGCTCAGCCTTGGGTGCTTCTACCTTAGGCTCTGCCTTTACCTCGGGCTTTGCCTTGGGCTTGGTACGCGATGCTGCGCCCAGAGCGGTCTTGGGAGCGGCAGGGACAGGATCGGGAGCTTCATAGCTTACCTGCACCTTGGCAGGAGTAGCGCCCAGACCCAGAAAACCTGCCTTTGCCTGAGACAGTACCTGAACAGATACATCATCCCGGCTCAGACCCAGCTGGGTCAGGGCAGATTCGATGGCAAGGTCAATGGTCTTGCCGGTAGCAACCATGGTTTTTTCCATTGCTTATTCCTCCGTGTTGTGGGTATTGTAACGGTTAGGATCATAAGCCCGTCCCTTACAGTTGGGACGATCGGCAATGCCGGACAAAGGCTTTTCGCTATTGTCCTCCTCGGTTTCCGTGATGATACCCTTCTTGGCAGCATATTCCTTGGCAGCGGCGGCTTTTGCTTCTTCCTGCTCCTGCTGCTTTTTCTGCTGCATCTTCTTTTTACTGGTATTGGTGGTGATGCCGTCGGGATTTTCGGCCCGGCGCTGTGCGCGCTGACGCTCTTTTTCGGCTTCCTCAGCTTCCTCAGCCAGAGCCTTCTTCAAACGCTCAGCATCCTCTGCATCATAGATCTTGCGGTACTTCTGGTTCAGGTACAGATCGGCGATGGTGGATACAATACCCTGAGCCAGCCAGTACAGGCTCAATGCGGCAGGCACAGTAAAGCCGATCCACAAAGAGAACAGGGGCATCATATACATCATCATCTTGCTCTGCTGACCGGCCTGAGACTGCTTGGCAGTTTCCTTGTCCTGCAGACCCTTTTCGTCGGTGATCAGAGAGTTGTTGGTCTTGGTGGTCAGCAGCATGGTCAGCATCTGGCTGGCAGCGGACAGAACAGGCACCAAGAAAGCACCGATGTGGGCCCAATCCCAGCTCCACTTATCACCAAAAATGTTAAATGTGGGAACTTCGCCCAGATTAATGCCTATGAAATTGAAGTTGATACCGGCCAGAGTTTTCTCAGAAACCTCGGGCAAAGCGGCCTTGATATCCTCCACGAATTCGGGGATATGGGCAGCGGCTAACATCTGGCTGTAGAACTGATTGCTGTTGGTGATCAGCTCCGGCAGCTTTTCCTGAATGACGCCTACAATAGTTTCCGCATGTTCCAGCGTCTCGCCCAGCATGTAAACGATAGGCTGACGGACAACGGTATACAGAGGGATCAAGATCAGAATAGGCACAAAGCTCCACAGGCAGCTGCCGCCCATGGATACGCCTTCGCGCTTATACAGCGCCTGCATCTCCTGACCCTGCTTTTGCTGGTCATTGGCGTACTTTTTCTGGATCGCCTGCACCTGAGGGGTCAGACGAGACATTTTCATGGAGCTCTTCTTAGCCTTAGCGGTGGCAGGCAGAAGGATGATCTTTACAAGAAATGCAAAGATGATCAAAGAGACACCGTAGTTGGTGGTCAGCTGGTACAAAAAGTCCAAAAGCCAGCCGAAGGGCACCTGTACGATATCTGCAAGTCCTGCGAGAATCATAGGTTTTCCTCCTTAAAAGGACATTTTAGGGGACGGGGTCGTAAATGTCCCCTTTATAAAAGGGGTGGCAGCGTAGTAGCCGTTTGATAGCCAGCTTGCCGCCTTTGATCGCGCCATATTTGGTAATGGCTTCTACGGCATAAGCAGAACAGGTGGGACGAAAGCGACAACAAGGACGGGTATGGGGAGAAATGTGGCGCTGATAAAAGAAAATCAGCTTTAATAGCAGCGTCTTCATTGCGCTGCCTCCAAAATTCCGGCTTTTTCCGCCAAGGATAAATATGCGTCGGTAAGCTTCTGGAAGCTTGCGTGGATGCAACGACTTCTGGCTACCACTACAATATCCCAGCCCGGGGCAAACCGCGTTTCGTTGAGACGATAGACCTCCCGAAGGCGGCGGCGGACAAGGTTGCGAATCACAGCGCGGCCCAGCTTTTTGCTTACAGTGATCCCCACCCGATTGGTGGCGGTTTGGTTTTTTCTGGCATAAAGCACCAGCAAACCATTGCTGTAAGCGGCGGTATGATACAGGCGCCTAAAAATGTGATTCAGCTTTAAAGCACTGGAAAATTTCATGTTCTTCTCCTACATTTGGAAAAAGTCCCGTATAAAAAGGGAGCGGGGCGAATAACCTTCGCCCCGCATGGACTCCCATTTCGCTATGAGCGATTGTCCTGTTGTGGTCAAAACCACCCGATACAATTAACGCTTATGCAGACAGAACCTTGCGGCCCTTGGCACGGC
>JAZRCU010000054.1:0-2708 GCA_045659965.1 Faecousia sp. | reverse complement strand
CTGTGCGGCCATGTTGCCGACCAAGCTGGAGCCGTCCTTTTGCTGGATCTTCTCCTTGATGGCATTCTGCAGAGCATCACCGGACAGATTAGCAAAGTCGTTATCTGCCAAGTACTTCAGCTTCAGTTCGTTGGGGGTACCTTCCAGACCGGGGGTATAGGCAGGGGAGACCACGGGGTCAGCCAGCTCCCAGATTTTACCTACGGGATCTTTAAATGCACCGTCACCGTAAACCATGACTTCCATCTTCTTGCCGGTGGCGGCCAGAAGCTTTGCCTGAATGTCCAGCACCAGCTGCTGGCAATCTCTGGGGAACAGCTTAACAACGTCCTCGGTGGACTTGTTAGAGCCCAGCAGACCGTACTTTTCGTTATAGCCGCTGCCGTCGATGGGGGCGGTCATGATCTCGTCCATGCCGTATACGATCTCAGCGCCAGCCTGCTTCAGCAGACGCTTTGTTCTGGCACGGGTGTGAATGTCACAGGTAAGGATATTCTTAGTGTAGTTCAGGATAGCTCTGGGATCGTTGGCAAATACAACCTCTACCTCAGCACCGCAAGCACGGATCAGTTCGCTATAGTATGCTACATAATCCACACCGGTGAAGGGGTGCTTGGTGTAGCCGAACAGTTCCCGATACTTTGCTTCGTCCAGAACGTCCTTGTAGGGATCAACATTGTGCTTGTCCATCATATCCCAGTCAACTAAGTGGTTACCCACTTCGTCAGAGGGATAGCTGAGCATCAGCACCACTTTCTTACAGCCCTTGGCAATGCCCCGGAGGCAGATAGAGAAACGGTTACGGCTCAGGATGGGGAAGATCACACCCACAGTTTCACCGCCAAACTTGTTGCGGACATCCTGTGCGATGTTTTCAACACTTACATAATTGCCTTGTGCACGTGCAACAATGGCTTCGGTCATAGCGACTACATCCCGATCATGGGGGGTCAGGTTGTCCTCACGGATGGCCTGAAGAATGCAGTCCGTAACGATATCCACCAGATTATCGCCCTGGCGGATGATGGGAGCGCGGACACCCATAGAAACGGTACCTAACATCCGGCTCATATACAACACTCCTAACTGACAAAGATTGCAGAAATAAGCTGCGTGTCAATTTACTTTGCTATTATAATACAACAAAAGGGCTTTGTAAAACAATTTTTTTGATTTTTTTAAGATTTTTTACTGGCCTAATTCCAAAGTGCGCTCATAGGCAGCAACAACACCTTCCGCTGCTGCGCTTCTTGCTCCCTGGGCTTCCATGGCCAAAACGCCTGCGATGGTAGTGCCACCGGGGGAGCAGACTGCATCTTTCAAAATACCGGGGTGCATGCCGCTTTCCCGGAGCATCCGGGCTGTGCCTTCCAAGGTCTGCAGTGCGTAGGCGATGGCTTTGTCCCGGGGCAGACCGCAGGCAACAGCACCGTCTGCCAGACCTTCGGCAAAGAGACTGACAAAGGCAGGACCGCAGCCGGATACTGCGCTGGCTGCGTCAATAAGCTTTTCCGGAAGATGATCCACAAGGCCGGCCTTTTCCAGTACCCGGCAGAACCGTGCGGTTTGTTCAGGGGTGACGTTGTCGGTGGTATCAAACAGGATCACACCGCTGCCAACGCTGACAGGCAGGTTAGGCATAATACGGATAATGGGATAATTCTTTCCCAGCATTTTCTGCAGTTGGGCAAGGGACAGGCCGGCCGCCATGGAGATCAGCACAAAGCTATCCTCCCGGGCGCTCAGAGCAGGGGCGATTTCCTGCAACATGCTTGCCATAACCTGAGGCTTTACACCAAGAAAAATATAGTTACACTTCTGGGCGACCGCCAATGTATCAGCAGCCTGACAGCCTAAGGTATCTGCCAGAGCCTGAGCTTTTTCTGCACAGGCATCGGCTAAAAACAAAGCCTCCGGCCGCAGCGTTTTTGCAGCCGCTTTTGCCAAAGCACCGCCCATGTTGCCGGTGCCGATAAAACCAAATGTATTCATCATTCATTCCTCCCTAAGTTTATTAGCGAATTTGACCGTCACCGGTAATTACGTATTTGTAACAACAGATCTCCTCCAGACCCATAGGGCCCCGGGCGTGGAGCTTTTGGGTGGAGATGCCGATCTCACAGCCTAAGCCGAACTCACCGCCGTCGGTGAAACGGGTAGAGCAATTGACGTAGACTGCTGCACTATCTACCAAACGGGTAAACAGATCGGCAGCGGCATCATTTTGTGTTACGATACATTCGCTATGACCTGTAGAGTGGGCAGCAATATGGTTAATTGCCTGCTGCACATCTTCTACGACCTTAATGGCCAGAATATAATCTAAAAATTCTGTGTCAAAATCTTCTTCTGTGGCAGCTTGGCCGGGGATTATGGCGGCGGAAGCATCCAGCCGCAGCTGCACAGGGTTATTTTGGCGATTTTTTGTCAGGCGGTCATATACCATGGGAAGGAATGCTCCTGCCACATCCTTGTGTACAAGGCAGCATTCTGCGGCATTGCAAACAGAAGGACGACTGGTTTTGGCATTCTCCAGAATATTGATAGCTTTCCCGAGATCAGCGTCTTTATCCACGTAAATATGACAAATGCCGGTGCCGGTTTGAATACAAGGGACCTTTGCGCCTTCGGTACAGGCACGGATCAGACCGGCGCCGCCTCTGGGGATTAAAAGATCTACATAGCCAACGGCTTCCATGAGATCGGTG
>JAZRCU010000053.1:0-1841 GCA_045659965.1 Faecousia sp. | reverse complement strand
GGTGACGTGGCCGTACTTCTGAGTCTCAGATACGGCAAACTCCCGGATGCCGGCCTTCACCAGCACCTCAGTCAGGGTGTTGCTGATCACAGGGGGCTGCACCAGATACTTTTCGGGGATGTTCAAGTCGCCATCGTACTGCAGCATGCCGGCAAACTTCACGCCGGTAAAGCCGGGGCGCCCGAACTTATCAAAATCCTTGCGATCGAAGGCCAAGGAAATTTCCTGTGCCCGGTCGCCACGGAAGTTAAACAGCACAACGCTGTCGCGATTTTCGATGGTGGCCACAGGCTTACCCTCTCTTGCTACTACGAACGCAGGCAGGTCCTGATCCATGCAGCCGGTTTCAGCCCGGTAAGTCTCGATGGCTTCCAGCGCGGAAGCAAACTGTCTGCCCTGTCCCAGCACATGGGTTTTCCAACCCAGCTCTACCATGGCCCAGTTGGCTTCGTAGCGGTCCATGGTGATATTCATTCTGCCGCCGCCGGAAGCGATGGCATAATCGTAGCCTTCTTCTCTCAGCTCAGCCAAAACTGCTTCCAGCTGACCGACATACTCAGGGGAAGAGGTAGCCGGCACATCGCGGCCGTCCAGCAGCACATGGCAGTAAGCCTTCTTCACACCGGCCTTCTTTGCTTCCTTCAACAAAGCGATCAAATGGCTGATGTTGGAGTGGACGTTGCCGTCAGAGAGCAATCCTAAGAAATGGAAGGCATGACCAGCCTTGGCATTTTCCACCAGCTCCTGCCAAACGGAGGAAGCAAACAGGCTGCCATTTTCAATGGACTCGCCCACCAGCTTTGCGCCCTGAGAATACACCTGACCGCAGCCTAAGGCATTGTGGCCAACCTCGCTGTTGCCCATATCCTCGTCAGAGGGCAGACCGACGGCAGTGCCGTGGGCCTTCAGGTAAGTATTGGGGCAATTTGCCAAAAGGGAATCCAAAGTAGGGGTCTTTGCCACGGTGACTGCGTCGCCGCTGCCGCCGTCGCCTTTACCTACGCCGTCCATCACAACTAAAACAATGGGTTTTTCCATAATATCATCTCTCCTCTTAGGTAAAAGTGCATTTTTTCAGTAGTACTATTTTACACTATTTCTTTCAATTTTACAACTGTTTTTTTACATTATAAAAACGGAGTGGTTTTCACCACTCCGTTTTTCGTTAGTTCATTGTGCCTTCGCTTCTGTCAAATAGCGTGCCGATCCGCCGCCGCAAGGCCTTGGCTTGGGGACTATCCTCCGTGCCGGCAGTTTCGATCCAAGCGCAGCTGGCCTTCTGGGCTAGCTGCAAGGTGTGCAGATCGCAGCCCAAATTCGCCATACGAAACACAGGCAAACCCGACTGCCGCGCCCCAAAGAAATCTCCCGGACCACGCATTTTCAAATCCTCTTGGGCGATCTGGAAGCCATCGGTGGTGGCGCACAGGGCTTTGAGCCGCTGCTGAGTCTCGGCATTTTTATTGGAACTAACCAAAATGCACCAACTTTTATCCTTTCCTCTGCCCACCCGGCCGCGCAGCTGATGCAGCTGAGAAAGGCCAAACCGGTCTGCATCCTCCACCACCATTAAGGTGGCATTGGGCACATCCACACCCACCTCGATCACTGTGGTAGACACCAAAACATCCGTTTCACCCCCGGAGAAAGCCGCCATGGCTGCTTCCTTTTCCGCGGCTTTCATCTGTCCGTGGACAAGTCCTACCCGGAGATCCGGAAACACCGTCTGCTGCAAGGTTTCTGCCCACAAGGTAGCAGCCTTCAGATCCATAGCCTCCGCTTCTTCCACCGCCGGGCACACCACATACACCTGATGCCCCTCCCCAGCCTGCTTGCGGATA
>JAZRCU010000052.1:0-2083 GCA_045659965.1 Faecousia sp. | reverse complement strand
AGCTTGGCGCTCTGACAGAGGTTTTCCGAAGCGCCCCTGACCAAAGTATCCTGTTCCATTGCATGTATGCCATTGCCTTTACCCTGCATATTTATTTTGATTTCTCCGGCTACAGCGATATGGCCATCGGTTTGGGCCGTGTGTTTGGCTTCCACTTTATCGAGAACTTCAACTACCCCTATCTGTCTAAATCTATCGCAGAATTCTGGCGACGCTGGCATATGAGTCTGGGCAGCTGGTTCCGGGATTATGTGTATATCCCCTTAGGTGGCAATCGGGTCAGCACGGGCCGTTGGATTTTTAACACCTTGGTTGTGTGGATGCTCACCGGCTTATGGCACGGCGCAGCTTGGAACTTCATTTTATGGGGACTTTTATATGCAGCCTTTTTGCTGATTGAGAAGTTCGTTCCCGCTTTGCAAAAGATGCCTACTATTTTGCGAAGATTGTACACCTTGCTCATCGTTGTGTTAGGCTTTGTCTTGTTTAATGCCACAGATCTAAGTCAGGCAATTTCTGATATTGGCGGTATGTTTGGCTTTGCAAATGTGCCTGTAGTAAACGCCCAAACCCTTTACTATTTAAGAAGCTACGGTCTGCTTTTTGTGGTTGGCTTTATCGGTGCGACTCCCGTGGTAAAGAACCTATCCGGCAGATTGGAAAACAAGAAACTGGGCCTGATTTTGGAAACGGCATTGATGATCGCACTGCTTTTGGTATGCACCGCATATCTGGTAGACGGATCTTTCAATCCGTTCCTGTATTTCCGTTTTTAAGGAGGGTGCGCAGATGAAAAAATATGCAAAACATTTGGGCGTTTTCCTCCTAGTCATTCTATGGGCAAGCCTTACCATCTTTGCGTGGGTAAAACCTGCCGGCAGCACCTCGGATGCTGAGCGCAGACCGCTGGCGCAGTTCCCGGAAATTACCGGTGATAGTCTGCTATCAGGCAAATTCGTTACAGAGTTTGAAAACTACACCTTAGACCAGTTCCCGGGTCGAGATCTGTTCCGGCAGCTAAAAGCCTTGGTGCATTATAACGTATTCGGTCAAAAAGACAATAACGGCATTTATATTGCAGACGGCTACGCTGCAAAGCTTGATTACCCTGTAAATGAAAAAGATTTGGCCCACGCTTTATCCCGGTTAAATTTCGTATATGAGAACTATTTGAAAGAAACCGGCAGCAAGGTCTACGCCTCTGTGATCCCTGACAAGGGATATTATCTGGCAGAAGAAAACGGGTATCCTGCCATGGACTATGAAGCCTTGTTCACCTCTGTGCAAGAAGCTCTGCCCTTTGCCACTTATATCGATATCACAGATCGTCTTGACTACACCGATTACTATTACACCGATACCCATTGGCGGCAGGAAAAGCTTTTGCCGGTTGCACAAAAACTGAGCCAAGCTATGGGGTTGACTGCTCCCCAAGCAGAAGATTTTACTCCCGTGGCCTTGGATAAGCCATTTTACGGTGTCTACTACGGACAGGCCGCGCTGGCTATGGATCCCGAGTCACTGCTGGTGATGGAAAGCGATCTTTTAAAAGATTGCCAAGTCTATGACTTCGAAACACAAACCCACAACCCGGTGTATGATCTGGAAAAGCTCTCCGGAAAAGACCCCTACGAGGTATTCCTCTCCGGCCCAAAATCCTTGCTGCGGATCGAAAACCCCAACGCTGCCACCGACAAGGAGCTGCTGATCTTCCGGGACTCCTTTGGAAGCTCTATCGCACCCTTGCTGGTACAGGATTATAAGACAGTTACCTTGGTGGATATCCGGTATTTAGACAGCCGGATGCTGGGAAATTTCTTGGATTTTCACGGACAGGATGTACTTTTCCTGTATAGCACTTTGGTATTAAACAGCGGCAGTACCCTAAAATAAACCAAATCGCCCCAGACGAAAAAGCATCGATCCATTTTTATTTGTTAAATAGAACGTGTCCACTCTGTAATGAGTAAGCCCGGTATCATCCATACCAGTTCATACAAGAACATATTGGCAGGAGTCAAAAGCTCTGTAGCACCGATCACTGCCAGCACCAGCATCATCAGCATGCCCAAAATACCGCCAA
>JAZRCU010000051.1:0-6672 GCA_045659965.1 Faecousia sp. | reverse complement strand
CAGAACGACATGGCTACGATCCGACTTCGAAAGCGAAGTCGGCAGCGGTAACAGCCTGACCGTCAGACCACTTCATGCCTTCACGCAGGGTGTAGGTGTAGGTGACAGTGCCGTCTTCATTGACAACGCCCTCAACCAGCTCTTCAGCTGCGTCAGCAACGATAACCAGAGCGCCCTCTTCGTTCTGAGCCCACTTAGCCAAGCCGGAGAACAGGTGGGAAACCATGGTTGCGCCGTCAACAGCGGAGTTCAGCGCAGGGTCCAGGGTGTCGGGCTCGGAAGCCAGACATACGGACAGTTCGGTAGGAGCTGCAACAGGGGCAGTAGTAGCGTCAGTGGTAGCGGCGGGCTGATTAGTAGTTTCGCCACAAGCAACCAAAGACAGGCACATTGCCAGAGCCAGCACCAATGCAAGGATCTTCTTCATATTGGATACTTCCTTTCCATTTTTTACAGACCTCTCGATCTGTTGTTTATATACAATACGACAGGCATTTGCAGAAACCCACATCCGCCTCATACATATTGTCAAAAAGTTAGCAGGCCAAGCTTAGTTGACCTCTGCCACGCGGTGGCAAGCTACGAAATGGCCCTTCTCCACTTCCTTAAACTCAGGCATTTCCATTGCGCACTGCTCAGTTGCATGGGGGCAACGGGTGCGGAAGGGGCAGCCAGAGGGAGCATTCAAGGGACTGGGGATATCGCCTTCCAGCATAATACGCTGATTAGCCCGGGCGATCTTAGGATCAGGCACAGGCACGGCGGATAACAAGGACTTGGAATACGGATGCAGGGGGCGTTCATAAATTGTCTTGGCATCTGCCAATTCCACCATCTTGCCCAGATACATAACCGCAATACGGTCAGAAATATGACGAACAACCAAAAGGTCATGGGCGATGAACAGATAAGTCAGACCCAGCTGATCCTGCAGCTCATCAAACATATTGATCACCTGCGCCTGGATAGAAACGTCCAAAGCGGAAACAGGTTCGTCACAGACAATAAAGTCGGGGTTAACTGCCAAAGCACGAGCAATGCCGATTCTCTGGCGTTGACCACCGGAGAATTCATGGGCATAACGGGCCGCATGCTCGGAGTTCAGTCCGACATGACCCATCAGCTCCAAGATGCGCTCCTGGCGCTCCTGCTTGGATGCACACAAATTATGGACATCCAAAGGCTCACCGATAATATCAGCAACAGTCATACGGGGATTCAAGGAAGAATAAGGATCCTGGAATACCATGGTTGCCTTCTTCCGGAACTCCATAACATCCTGCTTGGTTACGATCTGCTTGCCATTGTACCAGATCTCACCGGCCGTGGGCTTATACAGATGCAACAAAGTACGGCCAACGGTAGTCTTACCACAACCGGACTCACCAACCAGACCCAGAGTTTCGCCCTTATTGATGGAGAAAGAAACACCATCGACAGCCTTCAAAGGCTTTGTCTTAAAGGCACCCATATTGATATTAAAATGCTGCTTCAGGTCCTTGACTTCCAGCAAGGGCTGTGTAATGATCTCACTCACCGGTCGTCACCTCCTCAGCACTAACGGTCCCATTCTGAAGGTCTTTTACATTCATCCAGCAGGCTGCTGCATGATCTTCATTGATCTCCATACGCTGGCAGCGCTCCTTCAAACAGATCTTCATCGCCGCATCACAACGCGGTGCGAAGGGGCAGCCAGCAGGCATATTCAAAAGGTCGATAGGAGTACCAGTGATAGGCTGCAGCTTTGTGCCAGCAGTATCAGCGGTGGGGATAGAACGCATCAGACCCTTTGTATACTCATGTCTGGGATTGTAGAAAATCTCATCAGCTGTACCCTGCTCACAGATAGAGCCTGCGTACATAACGATCACTTCATCACACAACTGAGCAACAACGCCCAAGTCATGGGTGATCATAATAATAGCCATACCCAGTTCTTCCTGCAAGGACTTCATCAGCTCCAGAATCTGGGCCTGAATGGTAACGTCCAACGCAGTGGTGGGCTCGTCAGCGATCAGAATGTCCGGCTCACAGGCCAGAGCCATTGCGATCATAATACGCTGACGCATACCGCCGGAGAACTCAAAGGGATACTGCTGCATGCGCTTTTCAGGCTCGTTGATGTTAACCAGACGCAGCATTTCTACCGCACGGTCATAGGCCTGCTTTCTATTTCTGTTGGTATGCAGTGTAATAGCTTCCATCAACTGATGACCGATGGTATAGGTGGGGTTCAAGGATGTCATAGGATCCTGGAAGATGATAGACACCTTGTTGCCGCGAACGGTCTTCATAACCTTTTCACCGGCATTGACCAGTTCCTGGCCGTCAAGCTTAATAGAGCCGGATACGATCTTACCTGTAGAGGCAAGAATTTGCATAATTGAATAAGCGGTCACGGACTTACCGGAGCCGGACTCACCCACAATACCAAGCACCTTACCGCGCTCTAAGTTAAAGGACACGCCATTAACGGCCTTTACTTCGCCAGCATCGGTGAAAAAGGAGGTATGCAGGTCATTTACTTCTAAAAGAGGCATTGTCATACACTCCTTTCTTAACTATTGAGTTTGGGGTCGAAAGCATCTCGCAGACCATCACCAAACAGGTTCAAAGACAGAACAATTAAGCTGATCACAATGGCAGGAATCACCAAACGGTAGGTATAAGAGTTAATACCGTTCAACGCATCAGATGCCAAAGAGCCCAGAGAAGGCATCGGGGCATTAACACCCAAGCCCAGGAAGGACAGATAGCTTTCAGTGAAGATTGCACTAGGGATCTGCAGAGCGGTGGAAATGATTACCACACTAATGCTGTTGGGAATCAAGTGCTTAATAATGATCCACTTGCCCTTCGCGCCAGTAGCCCGAGCTGCCAGAACATACTCCTGCTCCTTTAAGGACAAAATCTGGCCACGAATCTGCCGAGCCATGGAGACCCAGTATAAAAGTGCAAACACGATAAACAAACTGATCATATTTGCGCCCAGCTTTTCAAGCACAGTGCCGGCAATGATCTGCTCCAAGGCTTTGCCTAACATTGCAGAAAGCAAAATAACCATCAGCATATCAGGCAGAGAGTAAATAATATCCACAATACGCATGATCACCAGGTCTACCTTACCGCCGCAGTAGCCGGCAAGAGAACCCATGATCATACCGATCAGCAACACGATCAAGCTGGCGAAGAAGCCAACGGCCAGAGAAATACGAGTACCGTAAACCACACGGATAAAGTAGTCACGACCGGCAGAGTCTGTACCAAACACATGGGGGAATACAGAAGATGTCTCTCCCTCATAACCTTCAAAACGAACAATGTAGAAGCCGGTTTTTCCGGCGATCATAGCGGTATCGCCTTCCTGACGAACAGCTTTACCCTGCCAGGTAGCTTCCCACAGCCATTGGGTAAGCTTCTGTTCACCAGAAAATTCATCAGGTGCGATTGCAGTGTAGGCTTCGAATTTAGCATCCTTCGGCATAGAGGACAACAAAGCACCAAATGCTTCTTTGGTATTTTCTCCTGCATTGTATGCAGACAGCGCCTGCTCCATAGTTGCTTTCGTTTCTTCATCCTTGGCAATATCCGCATCCTTCTGCTTGGTGTTGATATAGACCTCTTTGACCGCAGACGGAATGTAATAAACATCGGCATTTACAGCACCCAGCATCTTAAGAGACTCCGTCGCGCCATACTGAAAAGGCTTCAGGTTTGCATATGTGCCATCTACAGGCTTACCAGGGGTAATACCCAACTGGGCATCGTAGGAATAGGGCCAGAACATGGGAATAAAAATTGCAGAAAGGGTGATCAGCACAACGATAATGAAGCTGATGGTTGCCACCTTATTCTTCAGCAGACGTTTTACACCATCTTTAAAGAACGTGGTAGAAGGACGCATCTGCACCATGTACTCTTTTTCTGCATCAGTGGCAGGCAGGAAATCATCCATATTCACTTGCATAGAAAATTTCTTCAAATCCATGGATAGACCTCCTTTACTCAAGTGTAATTCTGGGATCAACAACCTTATACAGTATATCGCTGACCATATTCATAATGACGATTAAAGATGCCAACACGATGGTAGTACCCATGATCATAGGATAATCACGGTCGGTAATACTACTGACAAAGGTGCGGCCAATGCCGGGCACTGCAAAAATCTGCTCAACCACCAAAGAGCCGGTAACAATGTAAGCCAGCATAGGTCCGACATAAGTAATTACAGGGATCAAAGCATTCTTCAGCGCATGACCGAAAATAATCTTTACGCTGGAAACGCCCTTAGCCTTGGCGGTACGGATATAATCCTGACCCAAAACATCCAGCATGGAAGAACGGGTCAAGCGGGTGATGTTTGCCATAGGAGACAAAGACAGAGTCACGATCGGCAGAATCAAACCACCGGCTGCAGCACCGTTAGCCGGCAAAATCCCCCATGTAATAGAAAACAGGATTAAAAGCAGCGTGCCCATAATAAAGGAGGGCATGGAGATACATGCAGTGGTAAAGACCATGACAACACGGTCAATCAGCTTATTACGGCGAAGGGCAGCCACAGAGCCCAGCACAACGCCTAACACCAATGCAATACCTGCAGCGGACAGACCCAGCTTTGCAGAGGTCTTCATACCATCACCGATTACATCAATAACATCACGGCCACGGTTCTTCAAAGAAGGACCGAAATCGAATTCCGTAACGATGTCCTTTAAATAGGTAGTATACTGCTCAAATACAGGCTTATCCAAACCATATTTGGCTTCCAGCGCCGCCTGCGCAGCAGGGGTAATCGCCTTCTCGCTGGCGAAGGGACCACCAGGAACGGCACGGGAAACAAAAAATGTAACCGTAATTACGATCCAAACTGTAAGCAAAGCCAAGACGAGACGCTTTAAAATATACAGCAATGTCTTTGTATTCATAATTCTTTCCTTTCTCGCAACCTACACAACCAAAGCTTCAAACTCATAGCTTCATTCTTATATGTGCTGTATTTAGCGCATCACGACGCCGAATACAGATTGCCATTTTTCTTTCCAATCGCCTAAATGGCGTTATTTGTTAATTATACATAAAAGCATATCAAAATGCAATTGTGTACTTTTCCAAATTTGCGCTGATTTAGCACATTAAATTGATACACTTTTGTGACTTTTGTATAAGGAAATACACCTAAATTATACATTAACATAGCAAATTTTGGATAATTTGTCACGTAGACGCACACCAGTCCGCGTCCCAAAGACATTCTGTATATACATATTCGTTTCGATATTTTGTATATATCGCGTATATAGTCATTAAATTGCGTATATTATTCATTTTTAGGAATATTTCTTACCGCAGCGCCTATTCTGTCACGTGCAAACGTCCCTGTATGGCAAACACATTTTGACAAAATAAGACTCCGTAATGCAGAACACATTACGGAGTCTTTTGTGCAAATTGATTATTTTGCTGCGTTAACCAGCTCAGCAGTATCCTGAGCGATCATCAGCTCTTCGTTTGTGGGGATGACCCAAACCTGAACCTTGGAGTCAGGAGTAGAGATCAGCATCTCCTTGCCACGGACCTTGTTCTTCTCGGGATCCAGCTTAACGCCCATGAACTCCAGATAGTCACAGACACCCTGACGGGTCAGCTGACCGTTCTCGCCAACACCGGCGGTGAAGGTCAGTACGTCGATACCGTTCAGAGCAGCAGCGTATGCGCCAACATACTTAGCAACCTCATAGTAGAACTTCTCCAGAGCCAGCTGGCAAGCTTCGTTGCCTTCAGCAGCGCCATTCTCCAGATCACGGAAGTCGGAGGACAGGCCGTTGGACAGACCCAGAACACCGGACTTCTTGTTGAGCATATTCAGGCAATCATCTACGCTCATGTTGTACTTGTTGCAGATGAACTGCACCACGCATGCGTCGATATCGCCGGAACGAGTACCCATAGGCACACCTGCCAAAGGAGACAGACCCATGGTGGTGTCCATGCACTTGCCGTCCTTCACAGCGGACATGGAGGAGCCGTTACCCAGATGGCAGTTGACCATCTTGAAGTTCTCCTTGCCAACCAGAGTAGCAGCGCGGCGAGCGATATACTTGTGGCTGGTGCCATGGAAGCCATAACGACGGATGTCGTCATTCTCATAGTACTCGGTGGGGATTGCATAGCGGTAAGCCTTGGGAGGCATGGTCATGTGGAAAGCAGTGTCGAACACAGCAACCTGGGGAGTGCCGGGCATAACAGCCTGGCAAGCACGAATACCCATCAGGTTAGCAGGGTTGTGCAGAGGGCCCAGAGGGATGCACTTTTCGATTGCCTTGATCACATCGTCATTGATGATGCAGGAGTCAGAGAACTCCATACCGCCATGCAGCACGCGATGACCAACTGCGTCGATCTCGCTGACATCCTTGATCACGCCGTCAACAGGATCCACCAAGATCTGCAGAACTGCCTGGATAGCCTCGGAGTGGGTGGGCATTGCAATGTCCTTCTCCACCTTCTTGTCGCCGACCTTGTGGGTCAGACGGCCGTCGATGTAAATACGCCCGCACAAGCCCTTAGCAGCTACATCACCGGTCCCAGGATTCATCAGCTGATACTTCAAGCTGGAGCTGCCGGCATTGATAACCAAAACATTCATTGGAATCTTCCTCCTAAAAT
>JAZRCU010000050.1:0-2262 GCA_045659965.1 Faecousia sp. | reverse complement strand
GATGTGGGCAAAAAGCTTCACACCGCCAGAAGCCGCAACGACCAAGTGGCTTTGGATATCCGGATGTATTTAAAAGAAGAGATCGACACCATCTCCGCTTTGGTAAAAAACACCATCACCGCCCTGACCGATCAGGCTGAGTGCTATGCCAGCACCATTATGCCCGGCTACACCCATCTGCAGCGGGCCCAGCCTATCACCTTCGGCCATCACTTAATGGCCTATAGCATGATGCTGCTGCGGGATTTGGACCGTCTGGCAGATTGCAAAAAGCGGATGAATTTCAGCCCCATCGGCTGCTGCGCCTTGGCCGGCACCACCTATGACACTGACCGGGAGTTAGAGGCCAAGCTTTTGGGCTTTGACGGCATCTGTCAGAACTCTCTGGATGGCGTGTCCGACCGGGATTTTGCCGTGGAACTGCTAAGCTGCCTTTCTATTTTGATGGTGCATCTGTCCCGGCTGTCTGAAGAGCTGATCCTGTGGTCCAGCTGGGAGTTCCAGTTTGTCACCCTGTCTGACGCTTACACCACCGGCTCGTCCATTATGCCCCAAAAGAAAAACCCGGATATGGCAGAGCTGGTCCGGGGCAAGACAGGCCGTGTCTTTGGTGACCTGATGGGACTGTTGACTGTGCTGAAGGGTCTGCCCCTTGCCTATAACAAGGACATGCAGGAGGACAAGGAAGGTGTCTTTGATGCCTGCGATACTGCAAAAATGTGCTTAGAGGTCTTTGTAGGTATGATAAAGACTTTGAAAGCTAACCCCGAGAAAATGAAGCGGGCTGCCCAAGCCGGCTTTATCAACGCGACCGATCTGGCTGACTACTTAGTGAAAAAGGGTCTGCCCTTCCGCAGCGCTTACAAGATCTCCGGTCAGTTGGTGGCCTACTGTATTGGCAACCACACTGTGCTGGAGGAACTGCCTCTGGCAGTCTACAAAGAATATTCCGATCTGTTTGAAGAAGATCTGTATCAGGATATTGACCTTACCACCTGTGTGGAAAAGCGGATCAGCCAAGGCGGCACTTCCACCGCCTCTGTAAAGGCCCAGATCGCGCAGGTCAGAGCCGCCCTTAGCTAAGGAGGAAACATCATGAAAGGCAAAAGCTTTTTAACTTTATTAGACTTTACCCCAGCCCAGATCCAGAGCCTTTTGGATCTGTCAGCTAAGCTAAAAGCAGAGAAAAAAGCCGGCATCCCTCACCCTCTTTGTCAGGGCAAGTCCATTGCCTTGGTGTTTGAGAAGAACAGCACCCGTACCCGGTGCGCCTTTGAGGTTGCCGCTTGGGATCTGGGTATGCATCCGGTATTTTTAGACCCCTCCAGCTCCCAGATGGGCAAGAAAGAGTCCATCCCCGACACCGCCAGAGTTCTGGGACGGATGTTTGACGGCATCGAGTACCGGGGCTTTGACCAGTCTATTGTGGAAACCCTCAGCCAATATGCCGGTGTCCCTGTCTGGAACGGCCTGACCAATCAGTATCACCCCACCCAGATCTTAGCAGATTTTCTCACCATACAGGAGCATTTCGGCAGCCTTGCCGGAAAGAAGCTGGTGTACCTAGGCGATGCCCGGTATAATATGGGCAACTCCTTAATGATCGGCTGCGCCAAAATGGGCATGCATTTTGTGGCCTGCGCCCCGGAAAAATATTTCCCCGACCAAAAGCTGATCGACACTTGTCAGGAAATTGCCGCCCAAACCGGTGCAAAGCTGGAATTTATCACCGATCCGGAGGTTGCTGTAAAGGATGCCCATGTGCTCTACACCGATGTATGGGTGTCTATGGGCGAGCCGGATAGCGTTTGGCAGGAAAGAATTGCAGATCTTTCTGCCTATCAGGTCACCCAGAAGCTGATGGATCTGGCAGGTAAGCAATGTAAATTTATGCACTGTCTGCCGGCCTTCCACGATCTGAAAACCCAAGTGGGTCAGCAGGTGTACGAGAAATTCGGCCTTACATGCATGGAGGTCACAGACGAGGTGTTTGAAAGCGAAGCTTCCATCGTCTTTGACGAGGCAGAAAACAGAATGCACACCATCAAAGCGGTCATGGCCGCCACTTTATAAACAAACACCCGGCAGTTTTATCGACTGCCGGGTATTTTCACGGAAAAAGGGGAAACTTTTTCTTGTATTTACCATGGATGTATGATAGAGTAAACTGAATGTTAATCGTTTAGCACTAGGAGAAATGTTATGTCAACCTTACAGGAAGAAATCAGCCGCCGCCGGACCTTTGCCATCATCTCCCACCCC
>JAZRCU010000049.1:0-3446 GCA_045659965.1 Faecousia sp. | reverse complement strand
AAAGCAACACGCTCTTTTTATTGTTCATTTTGAGAGGATAACTGCAAATATTCTAACATTTTTGCCATATTCTGGCCACCGGAGTTGTCCACCTTGGCATTGGCCCGCAATTCCCGGACCGTTCTGCCCAAGCCTCCATGGGTCAGCATCCGCACCCAGCGCACCACTTGGTACAAAGGTGTCAGCCACTTATGTTTTTGCAGCACAGGATACTCTGCCTTTAAATAATCATAAGGCATAAACACCCGGCGAAGCACCAAATATTTCAGCTTGCCGCCCATTTTTGCCTGTCCCAATGCCGCCCGGTTTTCCTTATCTCCGTAGACACCGGCACGAAGAATATAATCTGCCATAGCCAGCACCCGCTGTTCCGGTGTGATCCCAGAAAACCAATATTCCGATAGCTGCATGGCCGCATTGCCAAAGGCTTCCAGACCGCCTTGACGCAGCATTTGCAAGCGTTTTTCCTCATCATGTTCTACCTGATGGTTTAAGATCCACAGGTCCAAAAAGGGCCGCACACCGCAACCGCCGGTTTCAAAATGCAGCGCCATGTGGGCAATGTGATAAAAATAAAACAACCCATCCGGCATGCAGTACCGGAAGCTGCCTTCCTGGGACGGCTCAGCCAGCTCCCAGACCTTTTGGATCAGCTCCCAAGTTTCTTTCTTGGCATATCGCTGGGGCAGCGCATCAAAATGCAGCTCCAGATGCACACCCTCAGGAGAAAACAGAGAAACATCGTGATCGGTTTTCATGCCCTCTTTGGTTTTATAGCCCAAGGTTTTCTGGAGCAGTTTCATAGCCCGTTCCATATCCTCCGGATGCACCAGAATGTCAATATCGCAGCTGGTGCGCATCCAAGGGGCCGGATAATAATTTCGCAGCACAGAGCCCTTTAAGGGAATAAAGGGGATCTGCCCATCTTGAAAAGTCTTGCAGATCTGCTCATAGGCAAAATTCAGCTGCACATACCGGCACAGCGCCTGCATAGGCAGCTGCCGGAACTTCTGGCTTACTTCATCCTCTTTCAGCCAACCCAGCTTCTCCAAGGCCTGTCCCACAATATGGGCAACATCGTGACTTCCGGAGATGGTCAGCAAGGCTTCCAGCGTTTCAGGAGAAATTTCATCGACTGTATGTTTTGGCACTTCGCCACCGCAGATCTGCCAAGACAGCAGCTGCATCATAAGCATATTTTCCATGTTTTTCTCCTCTCTTTCCATACTATCATACTATAATCCTGCCAAAAAAGCAACCAAACAGGAGTAAATCAAACCTTCTGTAAAAGCAGGCTGATGCCATGCAGGATCACCAAATGCGCCGGATAATACCAGTAAAATAGCCGTTTTAGCCGCCATTTGCCCCGTTTCCCGGAATAAAGCGCCAGCAGAGGCAGCGCCAACAAACTTAGCCACTGATATTGCCAACCCACATAAGCAACGGCACTCAGGCACACTCCCGCAGCGATCAGCTTTCCTAACAAGGTGGGTGCAAGATAGACACACACCGGCAGCAGCACCCCAAAGAAGCCATAATCTATGGCATAATCGGTGTCATGTTCCCACATGGGAATTCCCTCTGCCAATAGCCATACTCCCAAAACACCCAAAGTAAGAAACAGGATATTTTTTACATTTGGGACCGCTTCTACGCGCTGGACCAAGTAGATCAAAACAACAGACAAGCTGAAGGTGACAAAAATACATTGATACAGCGATTTCTCTGCGAAGAAAAACACGATCTGACAAAGCGCCGCCATAGACACCAAAGACAACAAATACTTTTTCTTGTTGGATGTGTGGGCGCAGCCCTCTGCGATCATGAAACCGAAAATGGGCATAGCCAAACGGCCAATCATCCGAAACTCTATACATTTAGGAAACAGGATCATTCCAATATGATCCAGCGTCATACACAAAAGGGCAATCAGCTTTAACTGATTGTTAGACAGTTTTTTCATCGTCTACCTCCAAGGAAAACCTTTCTTTTTATTATAGTCCTTCTGCCAATAATGGTCAAGGAAATTCCATTTCTGCCACAAAAAGAAAAAGCATGGCTTATTTTTGTCCCTTTCACTTTCATATCTTCTGATCCGCGCTAGCATGTTTACATCTGGGATTTTTTCTGTTATAATGTTTGTAAGTATACTTATATCTATTTGGAGATGAAGGGTATGTACAGTTCCAATAGCTACGTAACGATAGATCTCGATGCGATCTTGTATAATTTCCGTTTACTCAAGGAAAAAGCCGCTAAGAAAATGTTGGCCGTAGTAAAGGCAGATGCCTACGGACACGGCGCAATTCCTGTAGCAAAGCTGCTGGAAGCAGAATGTGATTATTTTGGCGTTTCCAGCGCAGCAGAAGCGCTGGAGCTTCGGAACGCAGGCATAAAAGCGCCCATTTTGATCCTTGGACACATCAACCCCGCTGCTTTCCCAGCAATCGTTGCTGCCGATATCCGACCAACGATTTTTTCCTTAGAGGATGGACAAGCGCTGTCCCAAGAAGCTTTGCGTCAGGGCAAAATTGCAAAGTTCCACTTTGCCGTAGATACCGGCATGCGCCGGATTGGTGTGCAGGTAACGCAGGAAGACGCTGATCTGTGTGCGAAAATCGCAGAACTTCCCGGCCTGCAGGCAGAGGGTGTATTCAGCCACTTTGCCACCGCGGACGAAGCGGATCTGTCTGCTACCCGGAAGCAAGCTGCCGCCTTTGAGCAATTCTGCCAGATGCTGGATGCCAGAGGCCTGACCGGTCTTATCCGCCATCTGGATAATACTGCCGGCATTTTAAATTTTGGTTGCCATTGTGATATGGTCCGGGCCGGCATCAGCCTGTACGGCCTTGCCCCCAGTGGGCACTTATCTGACACGCTGCCCCTGAAACCTGCCATGCAATGGTATGCCCAAGTCAGCCATGTGAAAACTGTGGCTGCCGGAGAGCCGGTCAGCTATGGCGGACAATACGTCACCGCCGCGCCCACGCGCATCGCCACTGTTTCTGCCGGCTATGCCGATGGCTACCGCCGGAGTCTTTCCGGAAAGTTTTATGTATTGATCCGTGGAGAAAAAGCCCCCATTTTAGGCCGGATCTGTATGGATCAGTTCATGGTGGATGTGACTCACATCCCTCAGGTAACCCCCGGTGACCGGGTGGTGCTGATGGGCACAGACAAAAATGAAACCATCAGCGCTGAAGCGCTGGGCAGTGCCGCAGAAAGCTTCCATTATGAGCAGATCTGCGACATCAGCCGTCGGGTCAGCCGCATCTATCTGCAAGGCGGCAAACAGGTGGCCACCGTCAATTACCTGTTGTCTTCTTTTTAAAATTCCCCAAAAACGGTTATGATCCCACAAAAGGAGGCCTTTTCATGGAACAAAACAATGCCTTTATCCAAACTGCGCAAAAGATCCTCAGCCAAGTGAATAAGGCTGTCGTAGG